>NZ_LGCW01000098.1:0-5843 GCF_001279365.1 Streptomyces sp. NRRL F-5755
ACCCCCACCTACAACGCGTCCGGCCCCCGCTCCCCCGTGCGCACGCGGACCGCCTCCTCGACGGGGACGCTCCATACCTTTCCGTCGCCGATCTTGCCGGTGCGGGCCGCCTTGACCACGATGTCCATCAGCTCCGCGGCGTCCGCGTCGTCCACCAGCACCTCGATGCGGACCTTCGGCACCAGGTCGACGGTGTACTCCGCGCCCCGGTACACCTCCGTGTGGCCGCGCTGCCGGCCGTATCCGCTGGCCTCGGTGACGGTCAGGCCGTGGACGCCGAACGACTGCAGGGCCTCCTTCACCTCGTCGAGCCGGTACGGCTTGATCACTGCCGTGATGAGCTTCACGCGTCCACCCTCTTTTCCTTGCCGGAAGCCGTCGTCTCTCCGGAGGCCGGTGCCTTACCGGAAGCCGCGGCCGTGTCCTGGCGCTTCGACCGGGCCGGGTCGTCGCCGCGGGACGGGGCGCCGCCCGAGGCCGCCCCCGCTCCCGGGCGCGCCACCGCGCCACCGCCCGTACCGCCGAAGTCGTACGCCGTCTCCGCGTGCGCGGCCTGGTCGACGCCCGCGACCTCCTCGTCCTCGGAGACCCGGAAGCCCATCACCCAGTCGATGATCTTGGCCAGGACGAAGGAGGCGACCAGGGAGTACAACAGGACGCAGACGACACCCACGGCCTGCTTGCCCAGCTGTTCCAGACCGCCGCCGTAGAAGAGGCCCTTGGCGTCGCTCTGCACGCCGCCGGTCGCGAACAGGCCGATGAGCAGGGAGCCGACGATGCCGCCGACGAGGTGGACGCCCACCACGTCGAGGGAGTCGTCGTACCCGAAGCGGTACTTCAGCCCGACCGCCATCGCGCACAGCACACCGGCGATCACGCCGACCGCGATGGCGCCGAGCGGGCTGACCGCGCCGCACGCCGGAGTGATCGCGACCAGTCCGGCCACCGCACCGGACGCCGCGCCCAGGGTGGTGAAGGAGCCGTGCCGCAGCTTCTCGTACCCGAGCCAGCCGAGCATCGCGGCGGCCGTGGCGACCTGGGTGTTGACGAAGGCGACCGCGCCCACCCCGTCGTCGTTGTTGAGCCAGGAGCCCGCGTTGAAGCCGAACCAGCCGAACCACAGGAGGCCGGCGCCGAGCATCACCAGCGGCAGGCTGTGCGGTCGCATCGGGTCCTTCTTGAAACCGATGCGCTTGCCGACCACGAAGATCACGCCGAGCGCCGCGGCGCCCGCGTTGATGTGGACGGCCGTGCCGCCGGCGAAGTCGATGACGCCCAGGTCGAAGAGCCAGCCGCCCTCGGCCCACACCCAGTGCGCGACGGGGAAGTAGACGACGGTGGCCCACAGGGCGATGAACAGCGCCCAGGCGGTGAACTTCACCCGGTCCGCGAGGGCGCCGCTGATCAGCGCGGGCGTGATCACCGCGAACATCAGCTGGAAGACCGCGAAGACATAGACCGGGATGGTGGTGGTGCCCCACAGTTCGGTCAGGCCGATGCCGCCGAGCCCGGCGAAATCGCCGCTCCAGCCGAGGAAGCCGCCGTTGTCCTGGCCGAAGGCCAGCCCGAAGCCGTAGAGGACCCACAGGACGGTGACGATGCCCAGGCTGATGAAGCTCATCATCAGCATGTTCAGGACGCTCTTGACCCGGACCATGCCGCCGTAGAAGAAGGCGAGCGCGGGGGTCATGAGCATCACCAGTGCGGTGCAGATCAGCATGAATCCGGTGTTGGCCGGACTCAGGGTGGCCTTGTCTGCTGCGAGCGTCATGATGCCTGGGGGCATCGGCGCCTCCTGTCGTCGATGCGGCCCGTGCGGGTGGGGTTCGGGTGGGCCGACTTTCGCCACGAGGCTTTCGCAGCACCGTTTCGGCCAATGACCCGCCGGTGTTTCTCCCCGGTGACGAAGCCTGCGTCAGTGTTACGCCCCGGTGAACAGCGAGATCGGCCCGCCACGCCCGGCGCCCCTCAGCAACCAGCCGAAACGACCACGCCGGGCACCCGTCCCCGGCCACCCCGACCGGACCGTGCCCGTACCGGTACGCCGGTACGCCGGTACGCCGGTACGCCGAGATGCCGAGATGCCGAGATGCCGAGATGCCGAGATGCCGAGATGCCGACCGGACCGTACCCGTACACCAAGACACCGAGCCCCAGACCGGACCGCGCCCCTACCCGTCCGTCGAAGCCCCACCCGCCCCACCCACACAGCCGACCGCGGCCATCACCCATGTGACCTGGCGTGGGGGAGCCGAGTCGAGCTGTACGGGGTGACGGGCCGCGGCCGGGGTCTGTGGCGTGCGTTCGATGTGGATGCGGTCAGACGGCCTCCGCGCCGGTCTCCGGCAGTTGCTCGGCCAGCTCCTCGCTGAGCTGGATCACCTCGGAGACGTTCTCGAAGGTGCGCGCGGCGGTGTCCACGGTCTTGCGCAGCCGGGTGTTGACCCGCTCCGAGCGGACCTTCTTCGCCAGGGGTATGGCCTGCTGCGCCAGGACCGCGCACTGTTCCGGCTCCTTCTGGAGCAGGTGCACGGTCGCCATCCCGATCAGGTTGAGGGCGTACGAACGCTGATGCTCCGCGTCCTTGGCGAAGAGCTCCACCGCCCGCTGCATCACCGGATTGGCGAGGGAGGCGTACGTCGGGCTGCGCCCGGCGACGTAGGCGAGGTCACGGTAGGAGTGGGCGTTCTCCGCGTTCAGCTCGGCCTCCGAGAAGAAGCGGATCCAGTCCGGCTCGGGCTCGCCGGGCGCCACGTCGGAGTAGGTGTCCTCGGCCATCCGCACGGCCCGCTTGACCTTGCCCGGCTGGCCCATGCTCGCGTACGCCCGGGCCTCCATCGCATACAACATCGCCTGGGTGCGGGGCGTAGCCGATTCGCGGCTGCCGTACTGCGCGAGGTGGATGAGCTCCAGGGCGTCGTCGGGGCGGTCGAGGTGGATCATCTGGCGGCTCATGCTGGAGAGGATGTACGAGCCCAGCGGGCGGTCGCCGGCTTCCTTGGAGGCGTGCAGCGCGAGCACGAAGTACTTCTGGGCCGTGGGCTGCAGTCCGATGTCGTAGCTCATCCAGCCGGCCAGTTCGGCCAGTTCGGCGGCGACCTTGAACAGCCGCTTGGAGACCTCTTCGCTCTGCGGTTCCTGGAGCAGGTCGGTGACCTCGTGGAGCTGGCCGACGACCGCCTTGCGGCGCAGGCCGCCGCCGCACTGGGCGTCCCACTGGCGGAACATCACGGTCGTCGACTCCAGCAGATCCAGTTCTGGTTTCGACAGCCGGTTGGAGCGCCGGGAGCGCTCCTGCGCGGCCTGCTGGGCGGCGGCCGCCTGGCCCGGGGAGACCGGCACCAGCCAGCGCTGCATCGGCTCGATGAGGGCGGGCCCGGCGGCCAGCGCCAGGGAGGTGCCCAGGAAGCCGCGCCGCGCCAGCATCAGGTCGCTGCGGGAGAACTCGCTGATCAGGGAGACCGTCTGCGGGCCTGCCCAGGGCAGGTCGACGCCGGACACGGAAGGGGACTGGTGCGCCGAGCGCAGTCCGAGGTCCTCGATGCCGACCACGCAGCCGAACCGCTCCGAGAACAGCTCGGAGAGGATGCGCGGGATCGGCTCGCGGGGCTGCTCGCCGTCCAGCCAGCGCCGTACGCGCGAAGTGTCGGTGCTGATGTGGTGTGCGCCCATCTGGCGTGCGCGCCGGTTGACCTGTCGTGCCAGCTCGCCC
The DNA here is from genome assembly GCF_001279365.1 of Streptomyces sp. NRRL F-5755. Lineage (NCBI taxonomy): Bacteria > Bacillati > Actinomycetota > Actinomycetes > Kitasatosporales > Streptomycetaceae > Streptomyces > Streptomyces sp. NRRL F-5755. Next base: position 3,713 of record NZ_LGCW01000098.1, read on the forward strand.
TTCGACCAGCCGCTGCGCACGAACCATGAGCCCAACGGTTCGTTGGGGCGCTTGTCAGCGCCGGTGCCGCCACTGCCGCCCACTGGAACGCCCCCATTCCGATTGCTGCCTTGCTTCACTGCGTCGCGCCATCGCTTCGCATCGCCGCTCTTCGTTGCTTCCGGTTTTCGTGAACTGGTGTGCTGTTTACGGTGCTGCCGCCCCGGCGCCGCGCTGCGCCGGTGCGGTGTGGCTGCCGCGGTCGCCGCCCCGAGCGGTGCGGTACGGAATGTGCCGCGCCGTCGGTGCCCCGGCCGCACCGTGGCCGCTGCGGCCTTCTTCCGCCGCCGCGCCCGCCGTTGTGGTGCCGTTTCCGGTGCCGGTACTGCTTGGTCCGGCTGCCGCTGTTCGTTCTGGTCGTCCTGCCGGTGTTGTGCCTTCGTCTTCTTCTGTCCGTACTGAACGGGTGGCGCTTCTTCCGCTTACCGGCCCCGCCTGGTCCGCGTCTCTTCCGCCGGGTCTCCTTCTCGCGCCGGCCGCTTCTTCGGCCCGTTCCTTGCTTCGCTGCCCGGTATTCGTTCTCCGCCCGGCCCTGGTTCCCTGTGCGGCGCCGGTTCGCTGCTCCGTCCTGCTTCTCCTGCTCGACCTGCTCTTCCTGTGCGCGTCCTGCGCTTCTCGTGCTCGTGCCGCGCTTCTTCCGCTTGTCCTACGGATCGCGCCGGTACGTTCGTTTCCGTTTGTGCTGCCTCTGTTGTGGTGCCGCGCGCTGCCCGTATGTCCGGGGCCGCTCGCCCTGCCGTCGCTTGTCCTGGCGTCCGCTGTTCTCGTCGCTGCTCTTCGTGACACTTCGCCGGTCGTCACTCCGCCGCCGTACGTGGCACTGTGCGCGTGGCCCACCGGGCCGCCGCACCGCTCCGCACGGCCATATTGCGGCTGTGCGTCGCGGTCGTGTCCCGTGAATCTCCCACAGGATGCCGTCCGTTGCGGCGACCGGTACGGGGTGGATCTACCCGAACACGGAATCCGGCCAACCCGATTCGGAAGGGTTCACCCGCCGGTGCGTTGCCCCCGGCATAACCACGCCCTCGGCGCTTCACCCCAGGTCGTGCACTGAAAGTAATCCTACGATCACGCCCGCGGCGAGGGCGGTCCGCTAAACGCCACCATTCGCCACCCCTTTGAATGAACTCCCCGACCGGTCCTCGCGATTGACTTGACACAGGTCGAGAGGGGACGGACGGAAAGGAGCACGCGGAGGCGCGCGTCGCGCGTCGCACCACCCGCCGCACCACACTGCACCACGACCCCGCACCCCTCCTGACCGAGTGTCACGATCGCGCTCCGGCACGTAACCACTGGCAGACACCACCCGTTGGAGGAGGCATGGGCTTCACGATCGGCGGCATCCGCGACATTCGGTCCGGTTCACGGCGTCGCGCCCGCTCGACCGAGAGCACGGCGGTGGCGGAGTACACGGGGCTGTGGGGCTGGGACGTGGTGCCCGGCGCCCGTGCGGCCCGCGCCGGCAGCGGGCGCACGGTCTGCTCGTGCGGCGCGGACGACTGCCCCTCCCCCGGCGACCACCCGCTGCCCTTCGCGGACGGTCTGAAGGCCGGCGCGACGCTCGAAGAGGCCGCCGCCGCATGGGCCAGGACGCCCGGCGCGGCCGTACTGCTCCCGGTGGGCCGGACGTTCGACGTGCTCGAAGTGCCGGAGGCGGCGGGGCGCAGCGCGCTCGTACGGCTGGAGCGGATGGGTCTGCCGCTCGGTCCGGTGGCCGCCACGCCGACGGGGCGCGCGCTGTTCTTCGTGGCGCCCGGCGCCGCCACCGGTCTGCCCGGACTGCTCTACCGGATGGGCTGGGACGACGCCGCCCTCGACCTGTGCTCGCGCGGCCCCGGCGACCACGTCACCGCGCCGCCGTCCGACCTCGGCGGGCTCGGCCCGATGCGGTGGCTGCGCCCGCCCACCCTGGACACGGCCGGGCAGCCGCCGCAGGCCCGGCTGCTGCTGGGCACGCTCGCGTACGTGTGCCACCGGTCGGCCGCGTAACCGACCGCGTAACGGACGGCGCCGGGACCCCTACCGGGACCCCGCCCGGGCCCCAGCCGCGAATCCGCGCCCCCCGGACCACGTACCTGCCCCCCGCCCC
>NZ_LGCW01000099.1:0-5572 GCF_001279365.1 Streptomyces sp. NRRL F-5755
CCCCCTCCGGGCCCCGCCCCTCACTCCGCCCCTACCCCCTACGCCCGGTACGTCTGACCGAGCAATCGCTGCATCGATTCCGCCGCCCGTACGGCCGCGTCACCACAGCAGTTGTTGAACAGCACATGCACCACATCGGCCCGTTCCGCCATCTCCCGCACCCGCGGCACCCATTCCATCAACTCTTTCTCCTCATACCGGTGCCGGAATCGCTCCTCCTTACTCCCGGCACCCCAAGCCGCATTACGCCCATGCAGCCGCAGCACCGCCAGCCGGTCATCCGTAACGGGAGCGACCGGAGGTAGGGAAGCCGGCAACGTCTGCGCCATGTCCACGGCCACGGCAGCCACCCCCAACTCGCGCAAGAGGGCCGCCGTATCGGCCTGCCGACCCTCGCCCCTCCACCACTCCGGATGCCGGAATTCCACGGCGACCGGCCACCCCTCCGTACGCTCCCTGCACCGCGTAAGGAACTCCTCGGCCCGCACGCCCGGCGCGAACCACGGCGGAAACTGGAACAACAAGGCCCCGAGCCGCCCCGCCGCCCGCAACGGCTCCACCGCCGCACTGAACCGCCACCAGACCTCGTCCAACAGCCCGCTGTCCGCCCCGGCTTCGCCGCCCCTCCGCCGTACGAACGCGGACCGCAAATCATCCGGCAACGCCGCTGGCCGTGTCGGATGTCCGGTCAGCAAGGAAAACGCCTTCACATCAAACCGGAACCCGTCCGGCGTCCGCTCGGCCCACAGCCGGCTGTTGCGCTCACTGGGCAGCCCGTAATACGTGGAATCGACCTCCACCACCGGAAACTGCTCCGTGTAATGCCGCAACCGCCCCTCGGCATCCCGCCGTCCAACGGGATACCACCCGCTCCCCACCAGCGCCCGATCCGTCCACGAACAGGTCCCGACCAAGATTTCACCCATGGTGGTGCGGGTACCCAGAGAAGGGGACGGCACCGGACGAGGCTCGCTGCGGCGCGCTCGCCGTACGCAGCCCATGGCGGGGCGGAAGGCGGGCGCCAGGCGTGAGCGAGATGACGCCCGCCAGTGCGCGCTCACTTGGAGCCTGACGCACAAAACGCCGCGACCCATCAGCCGATCCACCGGCTTTCCCGAACCAGCCCCCGGCCCCGGACCGCGACCTTACGCATTTACCGTCACCCCCCTCCGCCTTCCGTTACCGCGCCTTCCGGCATCTACGGGTTCCTGCCCACTGGCAGGAGAGGTTTCTACGGCCGGAACGGAAAACCACCTCATCCAGTGGTCATGGGAAATTCCCGGCACCGCGGCTACTCACAGCCCCGCCCGGGCCGGAGAACGACGAAGGCCCCGACCGGAGTGCTTTCCGGCAGAGGCCGCGCCGCGGACTTCGTGATGGTCAATTGGCGATGCCGACCGGGTGGACCTGGATCTTCTCGTCGTAGGGGCCGTCGAGCTTGAGGGCGTTGGCGGGCCACTTCAGGGAGACGCTGTGAGTCTCGTTCGGCGGGGTGACGATGAGGTGGGTCGGGGTGGCGAGGTTGCCGCCACTGGTGTCGACCTTGTAGGAGATGCTGAACGTGGCGGTGTCGCCGGGCTTCAGGTTGGTGATGCGGGGCTGCTCACCGCCACGGTGGACGGGCGCGGAGGTGCCGTCGGCGTCCTTGAGGTCGACGCCGGCGAAACCGGTCACCGAGCAGGTCCGCCCACCCTTGTTGGTCATCTGAACGGTGACGTCGCCGGTCTTCTGGTCGGGGGATCTGTCCACGGCCTCCATGGTCAGCTCGACCGTGCGGCAGAACTTCCCCTTCACCGCGCTCTTGCCCGCACCCTTCCCCGCACTCTTCTCCGTGCCCTTGGCAGCGCTGCTGCCGGAGCCGCCGGTGGTGTGGGACGTGGCGCCGTCGCCGGTGCCCGGCTGCGCATCGGTGCCCTGCGCGCCGGCGGCGGGGTCGTTGCCACCGGCCTCGGCGGCACCGCCCGTGCCCGCCTGGGCCGCGGGCTTGGAGGCAGCGGCGGTGTCCGAACCGGAGCAGGCGGTCAGGGACAGCGCGGCGGCTGCGGTCAGAGCCGCGGTGGCAGTGCGGACGATGCGGCGTCGGGCGGAGGTGCTGGCGCTCATGTGGCGTCCCCCGGAGAGAGTCGGTGTCGGGTCCGTTTCCGTACGACATCGACTTTGCTCAGGACCGCTACCGCCCGGCTGCCACCCCACTAACGCCCAGCCAACACCGGCACGAGCAGGACAGCGGACCGGGACGGAGAACGACGAGGGCCCCGACCGGTGATCCGGTCGGGGCCCTCGTCTGCCCTGACGGGCGGGTGCGGAGGATACGAGATTCGAACTCGTGAGGGTTGCCCCCAACACGCTTTCCAAATGTTCGTCTGGGGGTTCGGCAGGGAGCAGGAATGTTCTGACCTGCGGCGAAGCGAGGTGTGGAGCAGGCGCTGGACGGTGCTGAATGGGGGTGAATGAGACCAGGACTGAGACCAGGAATCGGTTGGTTGTTGCTGGTCAGCGTCGCTTTGCCGGCGCGCTTACGGAGCCGTACCGAAGAGCCATCGGCGCCCTCCGGGACGGTAGCGCCGATGTGTCGCTTGCTGGCCGGTTGCGTCGTGCATCCGTAACCGTTGGATTAAAAGGCTTGAACAGACCATGACGGGGTGTGATGACTGCTGCTTCGTCGCCCGTTTCCCACCGGTTGGGGAGAGACGGTTATGCTCCGTGATCCATCTGGGGACGCCTCTTCCAGGGCCGTCCGCTCACGCATGGCTCATGCATAGTGGGCCCGCTGAGCAGCAAGTTTTGCTCCGCGAGGACGACGCTCCTTCGCCTCTCCGCGAGCTACCGACCGCTTATAAATATGACCAAGGGCAGGGCGACGCCCCCAATGGCAGCTGCAAGCAGCCGCAGCTTCCACGTGACGGGGTGAGTGATCGCTCGCTGCGCCACAGACCAGTGTCGATACAGAAAGTGGCCCGCTACATCGAAGAAAACAGCGGCACCACCCGCCAGCCAGATGTACGGCGTGGTGGCATGGACTAGGTCCGCGAGCTTTGAGAAGAGCCCTCCAGCTGGAACGGACTGAGTCCACCATGCCGCCGTCGGACAGAACGCCCAGGCCAGCGTGATCGCCATCCACACTTGCGAGGGGACAGACGGCCGGGGAGCCGTTTGCACGGGGGTGATACCGACCAGGTTCTGAGTCCCGCCGATCACGGTGGGCCCGGTAATGACGTTGTGATGAACCTCCGAGGCATCAGAGTTCTGGCTCATGCTCCACCTCGTGCATGTTGACGATCTGAATGCCGCCCACCTGTGTCGGGCCACGGAACTGGTTGTCGTGGACGTCCAGTTGGATCCTGGGCTCCGGCGCTCCTAGGGCATCCCGGAGCTGCCGCAGAAGGTGTTCATCGGAGGCTGCAAGTCGCTGGATGTACTCGTACACGGCGCTACGCAAGGTGGCGGGGTCCGACCCACGAAGACGATCAAGATCTTCGATTTGGACCCTTTCGTTGCTTCGCGAGCGACCCAAGATCGCGCTTAGCCGCGGCCGTACGGACGTGTAGGCGTCGCTGACCAGTAGTCCAGTAAGTGCCGTGGTAACGCTCTCGGCCACAAACCCCAAATCCGACATGCACCCCCCTGTCGCCTCCGATGCATCAAGCCTATGGAAGGGAACGCACTCTGTCAGAGGGATCGACGAACAACACCGTACGTCCCGTCTCGCGCCTTCGGCGTCAATGACTGGAGCCCACGCACTTCGCAATGGCAGCCGCCATCCCGGTGACCGGGTAGGGTCGCGCCTCCTGGGTTCTGGCGCTACTGCCGGAGTGAGGCATTGTCCCAGCCCTCGGGGATGAAGTACGTCGCCTGCGTCGGGTCCTCGCTGAGCACCCTCACCGCGGGTTCCGTGGTGCGAGGCCCACTGACGATCTCTACGTCCAGGAGGAACTTCGAGGCAGCACGGTACAAGGCCGTCAGGTCCGGGTCGTGGCCTTCGAGGATTACCTCGGAGATCGTGATGCGCTCGGAGGAAAGGAGGGCGCGGGTGAGTACGGCTGCCGTGTCGAGAGAGGCCCGCTTGGGATCGTAGACGCCGATGAAGCGGTCCCCGTCACGGCGCAGCATGACGGCCTTCGCCTGCTGGGCATCCTCCTGGCGCATGTGGAGCGACGCGGCGAAGAGTCGCTCACGGGTGAGGAGCGTCATGCCGAATTCTCCGCTCGTTGCCAGTTCCGCCCAAAGGCGTCCCGATGGGTGCCGCTGTGGCCATGCTGTTGGGTGCACGGCAGGCGGTCGGACCAGGTCTCGTCGGTGTCAGGCTGGCCATCCATCCGATCGCCGGTCAGTGGGTCGCGGCCGGGGCGTCGCTCCAGACACTCGCTCCCGACAAGGCCGGTGAGGGCGGTGCGCAGCGGGCTGGGGGCGACGCTGGTGCCCCGGCTGACGATCTCCGCCATGTGCTTGGGGATGAGTTCCAGGACCACCTGGAGCGCGGCCTGCGGGTCGTCAGCCTGTCGGCAGGCGCCGGCCAGTTCCATGGCCGTCTTCATGATGATCAGCTCCCCGATCGGGGTGATCTGACCGTTCTCGGCGACGAGGGTGTCCGGAGGCAGTGAGTCAAGGTCGATATCGGTGGTCACTGGTCCACCATCCTTTCTGCGTGCCGCGGTTGGTGGCTCGTGGTTAGATGCCGGTGAGAGCCGGGGTGACGGCCTGTGGTGGTCATGCGATCGCCTCGTTCTCGGCCTCATCTGATGCTCGTTCGTCCACGGGGTGGTTCACGAACTCCTGGAGAAGCAGGTAAGCGAGCTTGAGGTCCGAGCCGTCATCGCGCGTTAGGAGCTTGTGTAAGCCGATGCCGGCCTCGACCAACAGGGTCGTGACGCCGCAGTATGAACCGTTCATGGCGCGGAGTTGCTGCCAGGAGACTGGGGTGGGTTCGGAGGCGAGAGCTGCGGGAGCGGTGGAGATGCGCCGTCCGTCTGAGGGCGGCGTGGCCGTTGATGCCTCGGGGATTACAGCGATCATGATCGTTCTCCTCCTTGGGGAGCACGGGTGGACGGCCTCGCCGGGAACCGTTGACTGCCAGCAAGTGGGGCCTGCCTTGTTTTCCTAGCCGCCACGTCGGAGGTCCGGCCAGGCGGCCCTCCCCGTTCGAGAGACATGCCGCCTGAAGCTGCTACCCAGCAGTACGATCCGTGTTTTTGGTGGCCGCCCGGGCGGTGGTGGCCAGCCTCCGCATGAAGGGCACTTGTGGCCTGCAGAGGTAGGCGACCGGTGTGTGCAATGAGGCCGCACCACGTGCGGAGCGGGCCTACTCGACCGCTACGGCTGCCGGGGAGGCGGCGGGAGGAAATTCGGTGCGGCGCCCAGCACGGGGATGCGTCAAAGGCGCTGGTGGTGCACGCCGCCGGTTCAGGTCCGCGCCGATCCGATCACTGCCACTGAGACCAAGCACGTCGAAGGCCCCCACCGCGGACGGTAGGGGCCTTCGACGTAGTGCCCGGTGAGGCACTGGCGGAGGATACGAGATTCGAACTCGTGAGGGGTTGCCCCCAACACGCTTTCCAAGCGTGCGCCCTAGGCC
>NZ_LGCW01000100.1:0-5435 GCF_001279365.1 Streptomyces sp. NRRL F-5755
CGATCGCCCTGTTCACCTCCGACCTGCGGGTCCACGACAACCCCGTGCTGAACGCCGCCTCCAAGGGCGACGGCGGCGTCGTGCCGCTGTTCGTCGAGGACGACGGCGTACGGGCCGCGGGGTTCGACGTGCCCAACCGCCGCGCCTTCCTGGCCGATTGCCTGACGGACCTGGACGAGGCGCTGCGCTCGCGCGGGGGCCGGCTCGTCGTCCGTACGGGAGATGTCGTCGAGCAGGCGGCGAGGGCGGCCGCGGCGGCGGACGCCCGTGACGTGCACATCGCGGGCGGCGTCAGCGCGTACGCGCACCGCAGGGAGGAGCGGCTGCGGCGCGCGCTGGAGGCCGACGGGCGGCGGCTGCACGTGCACGACGCGGTGATCACCGCCCTCGCGCCGGGCACGGTCACCCCGGCCGGCCGCGACCACTTCGCGGTCTTCACGCCGTACTTCCGCCGCTGGCAGGCCGAGCGCCACCGCGACGTGCTGCGGCCGCCGCGGCGGCTGCGGGTGCCCGACGGGGCCGACTCGCGGCCCGTGCCGCGGCGCCGCGATGTGCCCGGGGCGTCGCCGGGGCTGGCCGCGGGCGGCGAGACCGAGGGCCGCCGCCGGATGACGGCGTGGCTGCGCGGCCCGCTCGACCGCTACGCGCAGCGGCAGGACGACCTCGCCGGGGACGCGACCTCCCGCCTCTCGCCGCATCTGCACTTCGGAACGCTGTCCGCCGTCGAACTGGTCCAGCGCGCCCGTAAGGCCGGCGGGGAAGGGGCGGGCGGCGATGCCTTCGTACGGCAGCTGGCCTGGCGGGACTTCCACCATCAGGTGCTCGCGGCGCGCCCCTCCGCGGCGCACGCCGATTACCGGACGCGGCACGACCGCTGGCGCCGCGACGATCAGGAGGCCGAGGCGTGGCGTACGGGGCGCACCGGCTACCCGATCGTGGACGCGGCGATGCGGCAGCTCGCCCACGAGGGGTGGATGCACAACCGCGCGCGCCTGCTGACCGCGAGTTTCCTGACGAAGACGCTGTATCTGGACTGGCGGCTCGGCGCGGCGCACTTCCTGTCGCTCCTGGTGGACGGCGATCTCGCCAACAATCAGCTGAACTGGCAGTGGGCGGCGGGCACCGGTACCGACACGCGCCCCAACCGGGTCCTCAACCCGCTGGCCCAGGCGAGGCGTTTCGACGCCGACGGCGCGTACGTACGGCGCTGGGTGCCGGAGCTGGCGGACGTGCCGGGCCTGGAAGGCGGGGCGGTCCACCAGCCGTGGAAGCTGTCGCCCGCGTCGGCGCGGGCGAAGCTGGACTACCCGGAACCGGTGGTCGATCTGGCCGACGGTCTGGCGCGGTTCAAGCGGGCCCGGGGAGTTGATTGAGGCGGGCGGGGATCCGGGGCCGACATGCGGGGGCGCCCTCGCGCGCGTACGCCCGCGAGGCCGTCGATACCGCTCTTGGCCGGGTATCCGCGGGCGATTCCGGTCAATCGACCGCGCCGCGTTCTCGGACCGGGTTCCCGTGGCTAGCCTGTGCGCCGACCTGCTCCACTCGTACGCACGAAGGAGAGCGATCATGGTCGACATCCCCACCACGCCCGGCATGGCCTGGGACGAGCTCTCGTCCCTGAACGGGCAGATCGTGGGCAACCCCTCCGTGGCCCCCAACGCCGACGGCCGACTCCAGGTGTTCGCCCGCGGCAAGGGCGAGCAGGCCCTGTGGACGATCTGGCAGAAGCGCGACGGCGGCTGGAGCGACTGGGAGAACCTGGGCGGCGTGCTGGGCAGCGAGCCCAACGCGATCCGCGGCGTGGACGGCCGGATCTCCGTCTTCTACAAGGGCGCCGACGGGCATCTGCACCACGTACGGCAGGGCGCGATCAACGTCGGCTTCAGCCCGGACGACGTCCTCGTGCGCAACATCGGCGGCGACCCGGTCCCCGCCATGAACGCCGACGGGCGCCTCGACGTCTTCTTCCGGGGCACGGACACCCAGCTGTGGCACGTGTACCAGCTCAACGTCGAATACGAGAGCTGGGTGGCACCGTCCAGCCTGGCCGGCGGCGTGCAGGGCAACCCGGCGGTGGCCCGCGCCGGCGACGGCAAGCTGGAGGTCTTCCACCACAGCACCAACGGCAACCTCTACGACAACCAGCAGAAGGTCCCCGACTCCAGCGACTCCTGGAGCGGGCACTTCGAACTGGTCCGCAACATAGGCGGCGGCGTCGAGGCCGGTCTCGACTCCGACCAGCGCATCCACGTCTTCTTCCGCGGCACGGACACCCAGCTGTGGCACATCCAGCAGAAGGCCGGCTACGACTCCTGGACCTCCGCGTCCAGCCTGGGCGGCGGCGTCCAGGGCACACCCGCGCTCGCGCGCGCGGCCGACGGGCGGCTGGTGGTCTTCCACCACAGCACCAACGGCCACATGTACGCGGCCGAGGAGTCGCGGATCAACGGCGTGGACTGGAGCGGCCACTTCGAGCTGGTACGCAACGTCGGCGGCGACCCGGTCGTCGGCACCAACCGCGACGGGCGGCTGGAGCTGTTCTTCCGCGGCACGGACGACGCGCTGTGGCACCGGCCGCAGAAGTTCGTGTGAGGCGACGAGCAGGCGCGGTGAACACCTCGGGCGCGGCGTGAGCCTTACGGGCGCGTCGCCTTGAGCGAGTACATGAGCGGGACGCGGGGACGGCCTGCGGGCAGACGGTAGAAGCCGTCGTCCCCGCGTTCCAGCGAGCCGAAGCGCTGGAACATCGTCATGTCGTGCTCGTGCAGGAACTCCAGGCGCAGGCCCGTCGCGGCCAGCGCGGAGACCACGTCGCCGAGGGTGTGCTGCCATTCGACGCGGCGGTTGTTGACCGTGGGGGCCGAGAAGTCCGTATACGTACCGGGGCTCTCGTCGACCCAGGCATCCTGGCTGAAGTAGTCGTGCGCGATACGCGAGCCGCTCTCGTCGTCCAGGGCGTCGGTGAGCGGGTGGAACTCGGCGAGGTAGAGGAAGCCGCCGGGGGTGATCAGCGAGGCGGCCGTCTCGGCCCAGCGGCGGATGTCCGGGAGCCAGCACAGCGAGCCGATGCCGGTGTAGACGATGTCGTACGTGTCGGGGGCGGTCGCGGAGGCGGCGACGGCCTCGGCCGCGTCGTACACATCGGCGGCGAGGAACGTGGCGCGGTCCGGGCCGATGCCCAGCTCGGCGGCCATCGCGCGGGCCGCCTCGACGGCGGGCTCGGAGAAGTCCAGACCGACGGCGTGGGCGGCGCCGCGGTGGGCCCAGGACAGGGTGTCCTGGCCGATGTGGCACTGGAGGTGCAGCAGCGTCCTGCCGGTGACGTCGCCGACCTCCGCCACCTCGAAGTCGCGGATCACGTCGCGGCGCCGGCGGAAGCCGTCCTGGTCGTAGTAGTCGCTGGCGAGGTGCAGGGGAACGCGCTCGTCCCACATGGCCCGGTTGGCCGCACGCCAGTCCTCGGGTCCCTTGTGTGTCAGCATCCGCCGAAGTTATCCACAGGCTGGGGGCCGCGCCAGCGGATTTTTCCCGACCCTGCGCAGAATGGGGCCATGACTGACGAGACCACCACTGCCAACACTGACAGCTCCGGGGCGGCGGGCGCCCCGCGGGCGGCCGGTTCCCCCGGTGCCGCGCCGGACTGGGAGAAGCGCTTCCGGGCGCCGCGGGTCAGCCTGCCCGAGTGGGCCGAGGACGCCCCGGACCGCTCGCTGTTCGTCTCGAACGCGACGGGCACCTTCGAGCTGTACGCCTGGGACCGGGCGACCGGCGGGCAGCGGCAGGTCACGGACCGGCCGAACGGCACGACGGACGGCACCCTGACGCCGGACGGCGAGTGGATCTGGTGGTTCTCGGACACCGACGGCGACGAGTTCGGCGTCTGGATGCGGCAGCCGTTCGGCGGCGGCGCGGACGAGCCGGCCGCGCCCGGCCTGGAGCCCTCGTACCCGGCGGGCCTGGCGCTCGGCCGGGACGGCACGGCGGTGATCGGCCGCTCCACGGACGAGGACGGCACCACCATCCATGTCGTACGGCCCGGACAGCCGCCGGTCGAGATCTACCGGCACCGCGAATCGGCGGGCGTCGGCGCCCTGTCGCACGACGGCTCCCTGATCGCGATCGAGCACACCGAGCACGGTGACGCGATGCACTCCGCGGTCCGCGTCGTACGGCCGGACGGCTCGACCGTCGCCGAGCTGGACGACACCAAGGGCGGCACCGAGGAGCTGGGCCTTTCGGTGATGGGCTTCGCGCCGGTGGACGGCGACTCCCGGCTGCTGGTGGGCCACCAGCGGCGCGGGCGCTGGGAGCCGATGATCTGGGACCCGCTGTCGGGCGAGGAGAGCGCCCTGGCGATCGACCTGCCGGGCGACGTCGGCGCCGACTGGTATCCGGACGGCGCGGCCCTGCTGGTGGAGCACGAGTTCCGGGCGCGCGCCGAGCTGTGGCGCTACGAACCGCTGACGCGGACGCTGGCCCGCGTCGAGACGCCCACCGGGACGATCTCCGGGGCGACGGCGCGGCCGGACGGCGCGGTGGAGTTCCTCTGGTCGTCGGCCGCGCAGCCGCCGGAGGTGCGCTCGACCAGCGGGGCGGTCGTCCTGGACCCGCCCGGGGCGAAGGCGCCGGGGTCGGTGCCGGTGACGGACGCGTGGGTCGAGGGCCCCGGCGGCACAGTCCACGCGCTGGTCCAGCGGCCGGAGGGCGATGGCCCGTTCCCGACCGTCTTCGAGGTGCACGGTGGCCCGACGTGGCACGACAGCGATGCTTTCGCGTCCGGGCCCGCGGCGTGGGTGGACCACGGTTTCGCCGTGGTCCGCGTGAACTACCGCGGCTCGACGGGCTACGGCCGCGAGTGGACGGATGCGCTCAAGCACCGCGTCGGGCTGATCGAGCTGGAGGACATCGCGGCGGTACGGGAATGGGCCGTCTCCTCCGGGCTGGCCGACCCGCAGCGGCTGGTGCTGTCCGGCGGCTCGTGGGGCGGCTATCTGACGCTGCTCGGGCTGGGCACCCAGCCCGAGGCGTGGGCGCTCGGCCTGGCCGCGGTCCCGGTGGCGGACTACGTCACCGCGTACCACGACGAGATGGAAGCCCTGAAGGCGATGGACCGCACGCTGCTCGGCGGGACGCCTGAGGAGGTCCCGGAGCGCTTCGAGGCGTCCTCCCCGCTGACGTACGTGGACGCGGTGCGCGCGCCGGTCTACATCTCCGCCGGGGTCAACGACCCGCGCTGCCCCATCCGCCAGGTGGAGAACTACGTCGACCGCCTGAAGGCCCGCAACCACCCGCACGAGGTCTACCGCTACGACGCCGGCCACGGCTCGCTGGTCGTCGAGGAGCGCATCAAGCAGGTCCGCCTGGAGCTGGACTTCACTCGGCGGTACCTGGGGCTGGGAGGGGATGGGGAGCTTAAGGAGTAGGAGCTCAGGGGC
>NZ_LGCW01000101.1:0-5437 GCF_001279365.1 Streptomyces sp. NRRL F-5755
CCCCAAGGCCCCCGGCCGGCCACGCAGCCAGGAAGCGGACGAAGCCATCCTCACGGCAGCACTCGACCTGCTCATCGAACGGGGCGCCGGCCTGACCAGCATCGAACAGGTGGCACGCCGCGCCAAAGTCACCCGCGCCACCGTCTACCGGCGCTTTCCCACCCTGACCGACCTGCTGGTGCGTGCGATCGAGTGGGAATACCGGGACGCGCACTCCGCCGCCATGGACTGGCCCGACCTCGACACCATGATCACGGCCTGGGCCGAACACCTCAGCACGCCCCGCGCGCGCAAGCTGATGCGCCGCCTCTACGGCACGGTCGACGACCTCCCCGAACTGCTGCACGCCTACCACCAGGCCCACGGCAGCCACCACAGCCTCGCGGTACGCACCACCCTGCAACGGGCCCGCACGGCCGGCCAGCTCCCCCCGACCAGCGACCCGGACATCCTGCAGCAACTGCTCAGCGGCGCCGCCCTGCAGCACCTCGCCGCACACCCCGACACCACCGGCACACAAGAAGTCAAAACCTACTTCCTCGCCGTCCTGGAACAGACCGGACTCTCAACCCCCCTCCGCCAAGGGAGCACCGCACGATGACCGAGAACTTAACGTGGCTGGGACAAGACGCCCGCAGGGCCCGCAAACAGGGCCTGCCCGCCGTCCTGCGTCGCCAGCGCGACCGGCTGGCCGCCATGGTCGCCCACGCCCGGGCCGCCTCCCCCTACTACCGCGACCTCTACCGCGCCCTGCCCGAGAGGGTGGAGGACCCGACGCTGCTGCCGGTCACCGACAAACAGCAACTGATGGGCCACTTCGACGCCTGGGTGGCCGACCGCGCCCTCACCTACGAGAAGGTGCGCGCCTTCAGCGACGACCCCCACCGGATCGGACAGCGCTTCCACGGCAAGTACCTGGTGGCCACCACCTCCGGCACCAGCGGCCGACGCGGCCTGTTCGTCCTCGACGACCGCTACATGAACGTAGGAGCCGCACTGACCTCCCGAGCCCTCGCCACCTGGCTGGGGCCCGCCGGCCTCCTGCGGGCCGCCGCGCACCGCGGCCGCTTCGCCCAGCTCGTGGCCACCGGCGGACACTACGTCGGCTTCGCCGCCTACTCCCGCACGCTCCAAGCCGGCGGCTGGCGCAGCAAGCTGATCCGCGCCTTCCCCGTACACACCCCCATGGCACAGCTGGTGGCCGACCTCAACGACTACCGCCCCGCCTTCATCATCGGCTACGCCAGCACCATCAAACTGCTCACCGCCGAACAGGAAGCCGGCCGCCTGCACATTCACCCGGTACTCATCCAGCCGGCCGGCGAGACCATGACCACCGACGACACCGACAGAATCGCCCGCGCCTTCCACACCACAGTCCGCGCAATGTACAGCGCCACCGAATGCACCTACCTCAGCCACAGCTGCCCGCACGGCTGGTACCACGTCAACAGCGACTGGGCCGTACTCGAACCGGTCGACGCCGACCACCGGCCCACCCCGCCCGGCCAGTTCTCACACACCGTGCTGATCAGCAACCTCGCCAACCGCGTCCAGCCGTTCCTGCGCTACGACCTCGGCGACAGCGTCCTGCTGCGGCCCGACCCCTGCCCGTGCGGCAGCCCGCTGCCCGCAATCCGCGTACGAGGACGCGCAGGCGACATCCTCACCTTCCCCACCCCCCACGGCACCCCCGTACAGCTTGCCCCCCTGGCCTTCAGCACCCTCTTCGACCGCACCCCCGGAGTCGAACTCTTCCAGATCGAGCAGACCGCCCCGACAACCCTGCGCATACGCCTGCTGCCGGCCACCGACGCCGACCCGGACCACGTATGGCACAGCACCCACCAGGAACTGACCCGCCTCCTCACCGACAACAAACTCGACCACATCTCCATCCAGCGCGCCGAGGAACCACCCCAGCAGACAGCCGGCGGCAAATACCGCACCGTCATCCCATTCGACCAGCCGCACACCCGACCCTGAGCCTGTTCTCGAGGAATCCGGTCACGCTCGGCGAGGGTCTCTGGCCACCGGACTGCTGAGCCCACACCGAAGCGGGGGAGGGGCAGCCGCCCGGTTCCCCGAGCCGGCCGGCCCGCCTTCGCCTGTCCCGTCCAGCAGGGGATGATGCGATCTCCGTTCAGGTCATGCCTCTTGACCTGTGGCGCGTCAAATAGAATTGGACGGTTTCCAGGGGTAGATGACCTGCATTTGCTCGCTGGATGTTGGGTTGAGCTGTGACGCAGCAAATAGTTCCGGACGTCGACTCAGGTTCTCCCGGACGTGTTATTGCACGGCTGGGCCGGTGCGAACGCCTCAGTCACATGCTCCTGCGCGAGGGCGAACGCCGTCCCCCATCATCCGCGTCGGCGGCCGACGCAGCCGCTCCAGCTCCGACGTCTTCAACGCCGCCACCAGCTCACAGGGCAGCGCCGGGCCACGCCCGCGACCTTCGGGCTTCCGGACGGTAAAAGCTCGGCTCCACAGCCGGGAGCATCTCCGAGCAGTCGCGCGAGCACGTCTACCTGGACGCCGGGTGTGCAAGCGACAGCTGGATGGGCGTGCCCAACGGCGAGTACCGCTTCAAGGGTCGTGCCATGGGTATCGCTGTCCGCGGGCAGTGTCACCACCGACAAAGAAGGTCACAGTGACGAGCCCTCCTTCTGAGCACACGCTCCCGCGCGTTCTCGGTGGCCGAAGAGAACTCTCGGGAGACCAGCCATGACGTTCCCGGGGCCAGCCACAAGGGGCCATCGATCCAACGCGCCCCGCCGTCCGAGCGTCGCATACGAGCCGTGGCCTGCCGAGAATTCCGGGGCGATCATAGGGGGCGCCTCGATACGCTTCGCAGATGTCGGGAAAGCAGCGCCCTGAGGGGACGTTGGGGCTGGACCCGTGGAGCAAGGGGTCCCGCATATGCGGTCTGTGCGGCGAGTACCGCACGATGACCAGGGCTCATGTGCCGCCCCGAGCCGCCGGGAACACCGGCGACGTGACCTGTGCGACGGTCCGCGTGCACAACAAACAGCGCACCACCGGCCGTCCGAGGACCGGGGGGAAGTGGCTGCGGGGCCTGTGCCAGGACTGCAACAACCTCGCCGGCAAGAACTACGACGCGGCCTACGGCGACTTCGCCGCGCGCCTTGCGGTCTACTTCGGTGCACGCAGGCATCTGTTCCTGCCGGCACCCAAGCCCGCTCCGCCTGTCTCTGTGGCACCGGGACGGGTCGCACGGTCGGTCTTGATCGGAATGTTCGCCACCACGCCACACCTGCGCAAGATGTTCCCCGGCCTGGCACGCGACCTTCAGTACCAGCACCCACACATCTCCATGCCCGACGGTGCAACCTTGCGGATGGCGCTGTACCCCTCACACAGCACGCGGCTTGCGAGCATGTCCTACGGGATGAGAGTCATCTCCCGCCGTCAGCACTACAACGTCTTCTCCGAGATCTACTTCCGTCCGCTGGCCTGGACGCTGAGTCCCAGCGACGACCGTCTCGACGATGCCGGGCTGGGGGGCTCGGGCCTTGGTACGTGGCCCGTCGTGGACCAATGGCTGCAGTACGGCGACGATGTCACCGCACTCGACCTGCGCGACCTGTGCTGCCGCGGGATCCCCACGGTCGGCCATCCCCTGCGCGATGGACGGGGCGAGTGGGTGGAGGCCTTCCAGAACGACACCGCGGCTTTCCTCGAAGGAAAGATCCCGGCCTGACGCCGAGACAGGCCACGCACGTACGGTTCCGCTGCCTGTGCGTGCAGGGCGTGGCGTCGCTCGAAAGGAACGCAAAGCGTTCCGGCCCACACTGTAGTTCGGCCTGAGAGACCGCATGAAGGATCACCTCCTGCAGGGATGCCCGCACCTAACCCGCGCTCACGGGCGGTGTGTTGGGTGGATCCGCTCCGCCCGAGGCTGGTGGTGCGGCATGGTGAGGCAGACGGCCGCGAGCCCCGATGGACGGAGCACCTGGATCCCCTCGGGCACGAACACGGTGGTAAAGACCGGATCCGGGTACCTCGGGGTCGAGCAGATTGCCGAGCTTGCCAGGCGAGCGCGGGCGCGGGGAAGCCTAGTGTTTCGCCGGCGCCGACCGACGCCCGGAGGCGGCGCACCGCCTGGCAGGCCTACCCGGCCGCATCAAGGGCCGGGAGGTGTCTGGAGGCGGAGCGTGGGGCCTTCGTCTCCTCCCCGGGTGTAGATGCCGATACCCATGACGATCTGCGACGGGTCCGCCTCGACGTCCTTGGCGGCACTGTCCTCCCCTTCGTAAATGGGGTACAGGAGCACCGCCCCCAGGAGCGACGACGCTTCCTCGGCCTGGTCCACCTCAGCGGCGACCACGGCCTCGTGTGACGGGTTAGTGATCCTGCCGAAGGGGTTCTTCTTATTACCGCGGCGCGTTCGGCAGAACAGGGGCAGCGATTCAAATCCGAGGACCGATGCCGTGGACCCGTCACCGGCGGGCTGTGGCAAGACCAGCAGCCACTGGTCCTCCTTTCGTCCCAGCTGCTGCAGGTAGGGCAGGTGCGGGCGTAGCCGCGGACCAGTGCCCTCCAGCCCGCACAGGACCTGCATCAGGCGTCCGTGCCGGAGCAGACCGGTGCGGGCGCGCACGGCGGTGGACTGGCCGCTGAGCACGCGTGGCTCCGCCAGGATGTCCAACAGCGGTCGCCACAGCTGGACGTTGCGGGCTTTCGCTGCCGCGTCCTCGGGATGGGCGAGCGGCTCGATCCACCGGCCGGGCGAGCGGATCTCGACCAGTTCGGTGTGGAAGAGGGCGTTTCGTCGCTGCTCCGAGTCCATCGCGCCCAGGTACCCAGCCAGCAGCGGGGGCACTTGGGCAGGGGTGAGTTGCGGCCTGCCGTCGACTTCGACGGCGTAGCGCGCCAGATCCTCCTGGAACGAGAGCTGGTCGCGGAAGACTGCTGCGAAGGCGTTGAAGAGGCCCCCATCGGTGTCACCCGGGACCCGGCCGAAGTAGAGCCGCATCAGATCCCGGTAGCCCTCACGGAAGCCGGCCCAGCGTCCTATTCCTGCCAGGCCCACCACGTTGTCGGTGCGCGGACCCTGGTAAATGACGGTCAGACCCTCGACGGTGCCGAGGCGGGACAACCGTGAGCCGCAGACAAGGATCTTCCAGATGTGCCGCCGTGCGAAGTCCAGCTCGTGCTCGCCGCGTTCGCCATGTCCCGATTCATTCTCGATCACGACGGCGTGGCCGTCGGCGTCGATCCGCGACCACGCGGCAACGACGTAGGGCGCGAGCTCGTCGAAGGTGGAAGGGACGGCCAGGCCGTCGGCCCGTTCGCAGGAAACGGGCTCGACGTCCCTTGTGAGGTTCGGTGAACCTGTCACGGGGATGTTCGGATTCTGGTGTCACTGACGTGTAGGTGTATCGGTGCTGTTCAGGGCTGGTTGGTCAGGTTGATC
>NZ_LGCW01000102.1:0-7747 GCF_001279365.1 Streptomyces sp. NRRL F-5755
GTTGGTCGGACTCGGCCCTTCCAAGCTGTGCAGGAACCACATCCGCTGCTGCCCGAACGACAACGGCATCGGATCAGGCCGCTCCGCCGGTACGAGAACAGGGCGCACCGCCTCGAATTCGTCCAGTCGGCCTGCCAGCCCGGCAACCGTGGGCGCCTCGAACAACACCCGCACCGAAATCTCCGCACCCAAAGCACCCTTGATACGGCTGGCCAGCCGCGTCGCCAGCAGCGAATCCCCGCCCAGGTCGAAGAACCCGTCATCGATACCGACCTGCTCCAGGCCCAGTACCTCGGTGAACAGACGGCAGAGAATCTGCTCCTGCGGCGTACGGGGCGTACGGTCCGAGACGGCATAATCCGGCGCGGGAAGAGCCGCCCGGTCCACCTTCCCATTGGCCGTCAACGGCAACGCATCCAGCACCACCACCGCCGACGGCACCATGTAATCCGGCAACCGCTCCGCCACGAATTCCCGTACCTGTACGGCATTCCCGACGACATACGCCACCAGCCGCTTGTCGCCCGGCTGGTCCTCCCGTACGACGACCGCCGCCTGGTCCACGCCCGGGACCTGCGCGAGGACGCCCTCGATTTCGGCGGGCTCGATACGGAATCCCCGGATCTTCACCTGGTCGTCGGCCCGGCCGAGAAAGACGAGATGGCCTTCGTGGTCCCAGCGCACCAGGTCGCCGGTGCGGTACATCCGGCCGCCACCGTACGGTGACGCCACGAAGCGCTCCGCGGTCAGCGACGGGCGGCCCAGGTATTCGCGGGCCACACCCCGCCCCGCCACGTACAGTTCCCCGGCCACTCCGACCGGAACCGGACGCAGACAAGCGTCGAGAACGTATACCCGTACACCGTCCCGGGGCCTGCCGATCGGCAGTACGGAGGGCACCTTCGAGCCCGGTGCGATGGCGAACGTCGTCGCGCACAGCGTGGTTTCCGTCGGGCCGTACAGGTGGCGCACCGTGACCCCGGGGCAGGCGTCCAGGACGCTCGCGGCGGCGTCGGCCGGTACGACGTCGCCGCCGGTCAGGACGTGCCGGAGGTCGGCGAAGCAGGCGGGGGTCTCCTGGGCGAGTACGCGGAAGAGGCCCGCTGTGACGTGTACGGCCGTGAGCGCGTACGTGTCGATGAGGCGGGCCAGGGTGTGGCCGTCGATGTCCGCCTCCGGCGCCACGACGACGCACCCGCCGTTCAGCAGCGGCACCCACAGCTCGAACGTCGACGCGTCGAAGGCATGCGGCGCGTGGAACAGGACGCGGCCCGTTCCGATGTCGTCCCAGCAGGAGTCCAGCGCCAAGGCGGCGACGCCGCCGTGGGTGGCCACGACCCCCTTGGGCGTGCCCGTCGAACCCGAGGTGTACATCACGTACAGGCCGGATTCCGGTGCGACGTCCACCGGCAGCGGTTCGGCCGAGAAGTCCCTTAGCGCGTTGTCCACTTCGGTGCCGCTCACGACCAGCGCCGGTGCGGAGTCCTCCAGCAGGAACCGCATCCGCTCCGCCGGGTACGAGGTGTCCACCGGCACGAAGACGGCGCCCGCCTTCGCGATGCCGAGGAGCACGACGATCAGCTCCGCCGACCGGGGAAGCGTCACCGCGACCCGGTCGCCGGGCGCCACTCCCCTGCTGTGCAGGTAGCGGGCGAAACGGTTCGCTCGCGCGTCGAGTTCGCCGTACGTGAGGGAGCCCGCGGCGGAGATCACCGCCGTCTCGTGCGCGTACTGCCGCACGGTCCGCGCGAAGGCGGCGGGGACGGTCGTCGGCGCGGCTCCCGGGGCGCCGGTGTTCACGCCGTGCAGCAGCCGGTCGCGTTCGCCGTCGACCAGCACGTCGAGGCCACCGACGCGGGCGCCGGGGTCGGCGGCCAGCTGTCCGAGGACCTTGACCAGGCGCCGGGCCAGGAGTTCCGCGTCGGCGCGGGTGAACAGGTCGGGGCGGTAGGTGAGCCGGAAGCGCTCGGCCATCGCGGTGAACGTCAGCGGGTAGTGCGCGGCGTCCCGGCCGCCGACGCTCGCCAGGTCCAGGTCTCCGGACACCGACCGCGCGGTGGTGGCGGTCAGGTCGAGCAGGTCGACGGGGTAGTTCTGGAAGACGGTCAGGGTGTCGAACAGGGTCCGGGTCCCGGCGATGTTCTGGACCTCGGAGAGGCTGAGGTGCTCGTGCGGCAGCAGCGCCGCCTGGGCGTCCTGGAGCCGGGTGAGCAGCTGGGCGACGGTGTCGGTGGGCGACCAGCGGGCCCGTACCGGCAGGGTGTTGATGAACAGGCCCACGGTGGTGTCGATGCCCGGTATCTCCGGCGGGCGTCCGGCCGTGGTCCCCCCGAAGACCACGTCGTCGCGGCCGGTCAGCGCACCGAGGAGCACGGCCCAGGCGCCGCGCATCACGGTGCTGGTGGTGACGCCGTGCCGGCGCGCGAGGCCGGCCAGTTCCGTCACCAGCGGGGCGGGCAGTTCGACCCGTACCTCGTCGGGGTCGACCGGGGCGCGGTTGCCGGTCTCCGGTGCCACCAGGGTGGGCTGCGCGCCGTCGAGCGCGTGCCGCCACGCCTCGGCGGCGGCCGCGCCGTCGCGCCGGGCCAGCCAGGCGAGGTAGCTGCGGTACGGGGTGACCGGGGGCAGGGCGCGTTCGTCGCCGCCGTTGCGGTACAGCTCGATCAGTTCGTTGGCGATGATCGAGGTGGACCAGCCGTCGCACAGGATGTGGTGGACGGTGAGCACGACGCGGGTGCGGGTGTCGCTCACGCGGATGGCGGTGAGCCGCAGCAGCGGCGGTGCGGCGAGGTCGAAGCGCCGGGTCCACTCCTCGCGCACCGCCTCGCCGAGGGCGTCGTCACGGTGGCCGGCCGGTACGGCGCGCAGGTCCACCTCCTGCCACGGCAGGTCGCTCCGCTGCGGGATGATCTGCACGGTCTCGCCGGACTTGAGGGTGCGGAACCCCGCCCTGAGCGTCGGGTGCCTGCGCAGCAGCGCGTCTCCCGCCGACCTGAGGGCGTCCGTGTCTAGGCGGCCGTCCAGGTCCAGGACCACCTGGCCCCGGTAGATGTCCGTGGCCTCCGCGTCGTACAGGGCGTGGAACAGCATGCCCTTCTGCATCGGCGCGAGCGGCCAAACGTCGGCCAGTCCGGGCTTGCTCACGGTCACTTTCCCCATTCCGTTTCGAGCTGGTCGATGTCGTCCTGCGTGAGGGAGATGAGATCGAGGTCCGACGGGGTACGGCCGCCCGCGTCGCCCTGCTCGGCGCAGGCCGCCAGGGCCTCGGCGGCCCGGGACCACGCCTGGGCGAGGCGCCGTATGCCGTCCTCGGGGACCAGCGCCGTGTCCCAGGCCCAGTGCGCCGTCAGCCGGGGGCCTTCGGCGGTGTCCTCGGTACGGGCGTCGAGGTCCACGGGGTGGGTGCGGACGCCTTCGGGCGGGTGGGGGTCGCCGGTGGCGGTCCAGGCGGTGGCCGCTCCCGGCTGGACCGCGGCGGGGACGCGGCCGAGGTAGTTGAACAGAATCGGGGGTTCGGCGGAAGCGGCCAGCAGCCCGGCCGTCCGCGGGTTGAGGTGGCGGAGCAGGCCGTGGCCGATGCCGTGTTCGGGCAGTTCCCTGACCTGTTCCTTGACGCGTTTGAGCACGGTTCCGGCGTCGAGCGGGCCGGGTCCGTCCGCGCCGGGGTCGAGCCGGACCGGGTGGATGCTGGTGAACCAGCCGACTGTACGGGACAGGTCCACGCCGGGGGCGAGGCCGCTCTCGCGGCCGTGCCGTTCGAGGTCCACCAGGACGGCGCCGGGCCGGCCGCGCCAGTCGGCGACCGCGAGGACCAGCGCGGCGAGGAGCACTTCGGTGACATCGGCGTGGAAGGCCGCCGGGACGGTGGTGAGCAGTGCCGTCGTGGTGGCGGGCGGCAGGGTGGTGCTCAGTTCGCCGGTGCCGCCCGGGCCCATGGGCTTCGCCGGTGGAAGCGGGGCCGTGGGCCTCGTCGGCGGGTGCGGGGCCGTGGGCCTCGCCGGTGGTAGTGGGGCCGTCGGCCTGGTCGGGAGGAGCGGGGCCGTGGGTGCGCCGATCCGTTTCCAGAGCGGCAGTTCGGCGGCCCGTGCGGGGTCGTGGGCGGTTCGCCGCAGCAGTTCGGCCCAGCGGCGGAAGGACGTACGGACCGGGGGCAGTACCGGCTCGGTACCCGCCGCCACGGCTTCGTGGGCGAGGGCCAGGTCGTCGAGGACGATGCGCCAGGAGGCGCTGTCCACGCAGAGGTGGTGCGCGGCCAGGAAGAGCCGTCCCGGCCGGTGCGGGCCGGCGTCGAACCACACGGCTTGCAGCACGGTGCCGGTGCCCGGGTCGAGGCGGCCGGTCGCGGCGGCGCACTGTTCTCGGACGATCGTGGCCGTGATCTGTGCGGCCGGGCCGGGCAGCCGGACCGTACGCAGCAGGTCCGCCGCCCGCACTGCGCCCGGCGGCCGGACGTGCAGGCCGCCGGTGCCGTCGTCGGCACTGGTATCGCTTACGGGACCGAGCCGGAACCGCAGGGCGCCATGGTGGTCCAGGACGGCTTGGAGGGCGGCGGTGAGTTCGGCGCCGGTGAGGCCGGTCGGCGTCCACACCATGGCGGTCTGGAACAGCGGCCCGGCCAGCGCGTTCCGGTCGGCGAGCTGACGCATGACCGGGGTGAGCGGCACGGGACCCGCACTGTCGTCGTGCCGGGTCTCGTCCTCCGTGACGGGCTCGGCGACCAGCGCGAGGGCTTCCGGCGTCTTGTGCTGGAAGACGTCCGTCGCGCTGATCCGGTATCCGGCGCGGGCGGCGCGGGCGACGAGCTGGAGGGAGATGATGCTGTCGCCGCCGAGCTCGAAGAAGTTGGCGTCGGCGCCGATGCCGGGGGCCGGGTCCGCGTCGGGCGCACCCGTACCGGCCTCTCCCGTCCCGAGACCGAGGACTTCCGCGAACATGCGGCAGAACAGCGTCTCCAGCGGGGTGCGCGGAGCCCGCCCCGCCGACGCCGCCGCGTAGTCGGGGGCGGGCAGCGCCGCCCGGTCCACCTTGCCGTTGCCGGTGATCGGCAGCGCGTCGAGGGGGACGAGGGTGCCGGGGATCATGTAGTCCGGCAGCCGGTCGGCCGCGAAGTCCCGTATCCCGGCCGCGTCGCCGACGACATACGCGACCAGCCGCTTGTCGCCGGGCCGGTCCTCCCGTACGACGACGGCCACCTGGTCCACGCCCGGGGCCTGCCCGAGCACGGCCTCGATCTCGGCGGGCTCGATGCGGAACCCCCGGACCTTCACCTGGTCGTCGGCCCGCCCGAGGAAGACGAGGTTCCCGTCCCGGTCCCAGCGCACCAGGTCCCCGGTGCGGTACATGCGCCCGCCGCCGTACGGGCAGGCCACGAACCGTTCGGCGGTCCGTGGGCACCGGGTGCAGATGGGTGTCCAGGACGAAGACGCGTACGCCGTCGCGCGGGCGGCCGATCGGCAGGGCGGCCGGAGCTTCGGCGCCGGGCGGGAGGGTGTGGGTGGTGGCGCAGAGGGTGGTTTCGGTCGGTCCGTACAGGTGGTGGACCGCGGCGCCGGGGCACGCCTCGGCGACCCGGGCGACGGCTTCGGCCGGGACCACGTCGCCGCCGGTCAGCACGTGCCGCAGGCCCGCGAAGCACTCGGGGGTCTCCTGCGCCAGCACGCGGAACAGCCCGGCGGTCACGTGCACGGCCGTGAGCTCGTGGTCCGCGACGAGCCCGGCGAGCGTCGCGCCGTCCAGGTCCACCGCGGGCGCGACGACGACACATCCGCCGTTGAGCAGCGGCACCCACAGCTCCAGGGTGGAGGCGTCGAAGGTGTGCGGGGCGTGGAAGAGGACGCGGCCCGTGCCGATGCCGTCCCAGCAGGGGTCGAGGGCGAGTGCGGCGACGTTCGCGTGCGTTGCGACGACGCCCTTGGGCGTGCCCGTCGAGCCGGAGGTGTACATCACGTACAGGCCGGACTCCGGCGGTACCCGCACCGGCAGCGGGACGGCCGGGAAGTGCCCCAGCGCCTCCGCCACCTCGGAACGCGTCATGACCAGGACGGGAGCGGAGTCCTCCAGCAGGAACCGCACCCGCTCGACCGGGTAGGCGGTGTCCACCGGTACGGCCACCGCGCCCGCCTTGGCGATGCCGAGGAGCACGGTGACGAGGTCCGCCGAGCGGTCCAGCATCACCGCGACCCGGTCCCCCGGGGTGACGCCCTTCGCGCGCAGGTACCAGGCGCACCGGTTCGCCCCCGCGTCCAGTTCCCCGTACGTCAGCGTGGCGTCCCCGTACCGCACCGCGGGCGCCTCCGCGTGCCGGGCGGCGATCCGCTCGAAGCACCGCGGCACGGTCTCGCCCCGTGCCTGCGCCCGGTCCGGTGCCGCCGCGGCGGTGACCCGGCTCCGCTCGTCCTCGCCGAGCACGTCCACCCGGCCGGCCCGTACGGAGGGGTCGGCGGTGACCTGGTCGAGCACCCGCAGCAGGCGGGCCACCAGGCCCTCGGCGGTGGCGCGGTCGAAGAGGTCGGTGGCGAATTCGAGATAGCACTCCAGGCCCGCGGCGGCGCCCTCGGCGTCCCGGCGTTCCCACATCAGGACCGACAGGTCGAACTTCGAGGTGGACATCTCCACCGGCACCAGCCGGGATTCCAGCCCGGGGGCGTCGAAGTGCGTCTCGGGCGCGTTCTGGAGGGCGAAGGCGACCTGGAACAGCGGGTGCCGGGCCAGGGACCGGACCGGGTTCAGCACCTCCACCAGGTGCTCGAACGGCAGGTCCTGGTGGGCGTACGCGGCGAGGTCGGTCTCCCGTACCCGGGCGACCAGTTCGGTGAAGGCGGGGTTGCCGCTGACGTCGGTACGCAGCACCAGCGTGTTGAGGAAGTTGCCGACCAGGTTGTCCACGGCCTCGTCCGTCCGGCCCGCGATGGGCGTGCCGAGCGGAATGTCCTCCCCGGCGCCGAGCCGCGAGAGCAGTACGACGACGGCGGCCTGGGCGACCATGAACAGCGTGGCGTCGCAGTCCCGGGCGATCTCCAGCAGGCGGCGGTGCGCGGCGGCGTCCACCGTGAAGGGCAGGAACGCTCCCCGGTGGGTCGCCACCGGCGGGCGGGGCCGGTCGAAGGGCAGCTTCAGATGCTCGGGCAGCCCGGCCAGCGCCTCGGACCAGAACGCGGCCTGCCGCCTGAAGAGGCCGTCCTCGGTGTCCTGTGCGAGGAGTTCGCGCTGCCAGAGGGTGAAGTCGGCGTACTGGACCGCCGGCGGCGCCCAGCCGGGTGCGCGGCCGTCGGCGCGCGCCGCGTAGGCGGTCGCCAGGTCGTCGGCCAGCACGCCCATGGACCAGCCGTCGGCGGCGATGTGGTGGACCACGATCAGCAGCACATGATCATCCGGTGCCGCCTCGAAGAGCGTGACGCGCCACGGCAGTTCGCTCTCGATACGGAATCCCTGCTCGACGCCCGCCGCCAGAGCTTGTTCCACGTCGTCCGCGCCGACCGGCGCGGTGGGGATACGTACGGCCACCTCCGCCGCGTCCACGATGTCCTGGCGGGCGCTGCCGCCGTGCTCGGGGTAGCGGGTGCGCAGGGTTTCGTGCCGCCCCACCACATCGCCCCAGGCCGCCTCCAACGCCGCAACGTTCAATTCCCCCGTCAGACGAATAGCCAGCGGAATGTTGTTGGTCGGACTCGGCCCTTCCAAGCTGTGCAGGAACCACATCCGCTGCTGCCCGAACGACAACGGCATCGGATCAGGCCGCTCCGCCGGT
>NZ_LGCW01000103.1:0-91071 GCF_001279365.1 Streptomyces sp. NRRL F-5755
CGAAGTCCCGGCTGGCCGATACGGCGGCGCGAGCCGACCCGCCGGGGGGGCGGGAACCCTGGCGGGGGGAGGAAGACGCCGGAGGGGGGGAGGGGCCGGGAGGGACAGGCCGAAGAGACGGCCTGGCGGGGCAGCCGGGAGGGACAGCCCGGGAGCGGCCTACAGCGCGGGGAGGGTCGCGGAGGGCCGTTTCGGAGGGGTGGCCCTGCGGTGCGAGTGCAGGGTCGGCTTTCGTGTGGTGGGGGCTGCGACTTCACCGGTGGGGCCAGAGTTGCGCAAGAGGCCGATGTTGAGTGCGCCGCGGCTGGAGCTTGGCAAGGCTGTTGTCGGTCGGTCGGTCGGTCAGCCGGCCGGTCGGGCGGGCGTTGCGGTGGGCCTGGGCGTGCCGCGCGCGCAGCGGTACGCAACTGACGTGCCGCCGCGCGCGCAGCAGTACGCCACTGACGTGCCGCGCGAGCAGCGATACGCCACTGACACGCCGCGCAGCAGCGGTATTCCACTGAAGTGCTGCACGCAGCGGTACGCCACTGACACGCCGCGCACGCAGCGGTACGCCGCTGGCGTGCCGCCATTGTCCGCGTCCGATCGGCCTCGACCGGTACCGATCTCCGGTGGGCAGGTTGAGCGCGTTGCCTGGGCGGGAGGGGGCGAGAGGCGAGCTGTTCGGGTGGTGGCCTTTCGGGTACGCCGGGAAGTGTGGGCGGTGAAAGCGGTGTAGGTGATGTGGGTGATGGCTGGGGTGGGCGCGGACTGGGGGTACGGAGCGCCGCTTCTTCCGGGGACGGGTCGCCGATGTGGGTGCGGAGAATTCCTATGGGAAGCGCGACGCCCGCGCCGGGCCGGGCTCGCTCTCCGGTTGGGTGAAGTGCTCGTTGGTCTCCTTTGAGGTGAGTCGTTGACGCCAGTCAATAGCCCAGGCTCACCAGGCTTCGCCCCCGACTGCTTCGAGCCTCGATGCGAGTGTCTGCGGTGGCTGAGCGAGGAGTAGAGCAGTGCTTCAGCGCTGCCATCACCCCCAACGAAACCTCTTTGCGTGTGCTTCCGTCCGGATGATGGGGTGGCACGATGACTAACCACGACGAGGTGGGGGCAGTTCGGCCGTTGGCGCTGGCTTGGGTGAGTCGGCATCTGGAGGTCGGTGAACGGGTCGTCAGGGCTGAGGCGCTGCACGGCGGGATCACGGCCGAAATGCGGAAGGTGACCATTGGCACGCGCGACGGGGGCACCCGTGATCTGGTGCTTCGGAGCTTTGTCGACCCGTTCTACGTGGGGCAGGCCGAGGGCTTGTTGAGTAGGGAGACCGGCGCTCTGACCCTGCTCGCGGGGACCGGCGTGCCGGCTCCTGGGCTCGTCGCGGTTGATCCGGTCGCCGCACATTGCGAGTATCCGTCGCTCCTGATGACGCATCTGGAGGGCCGGACGGTCCTCGACGACGAGGGCTTGGAGACACGCCTTTTTCTGCTGGCCCGTCAGCTTGTCGCCATCCATGCGGTGCGACCCGTCGAGCGGCCCCGGGAGTATGTGGCGTTGACGACCCCCGAGAGTGTCGTGGTTCCGGAGGGGGCCGACGCGGGGGTGTGGGCTGCGGCGATCGATGTGATCCGCAGGCCCGCGCCGCGCTATGAAGGGCGATTTCTGCACCGGGATTTCCAGCCCGGCAATGTGCTGTTCGATGTGCCGCCCACAGGGGCGGCGGATGCGCGGATCACCGGCGTTGTCGACTGGGCGGCGACTTCCTGGGGCCCGGCGGATCTCGATGTGGCACATTGCGCGACCACTCTCGCGCTGCTGCACGGACCGGAGTGGGGTCTGCGGTTCGCCGATGCGTACGAGGAGGCCGGCGGAATGCTGGCCGCGGACGCGAGTGAACGGAAGTACTGGCGGGTGCGGGATGCGCTGGCCGCCTCAGAGGAGGTGCGGGAGGTGGCGCAGGTATGGCGGAAGGCAGGCAGAACCGAGCTGACGACGCGGGTTGTGGAGGAGCGGCTGGACGCCTATGTCACCGCCTTGATGGAAACGTCGGGCTGAGCCAAAGCGGCGGGGAATTGCGTACCCGCACCTGAGCATCCAGGGCCTAAGTATCCAGGACCTGAGCATCCAGGGCCTCAGCATCCACGAGTACGGCCGACAGTTCTGCGCCCTCCAGAACGAACGGCAATACCCCTCGTCGTAGCCGGACGGTGCGCCCCGAAAGGAAAAGCCCCCGAGATTCCATCTCGGGGGCTGCGTTCGTTCGGGGAGGAGAGGGGAGAAGAGGGAGGGGAGGGTGGAGAGCGAAATTCCGCGCGGTGGCCCGGGGCACTGGGGGGAAGTGGGGCCCGCGGGGGGCAGGAGGAGCAGCCGAGGGGTTGGGCGTTGAGGGAGCGGACCTCAGGGTGCAGTGAGGCCGATGGTGTTGTGGGTGGTGGTGGGGGTGTAGTGGAGAGTGCCGTGGGTGGTGGCGTCGTAGCCGGTGGTGAGGAGCTTTACGGCGGATGCCGGGAGGGGCGGGAAGGCGGGGCTTTTGCACTCGGCGTAGCCGCCGGCGTTGGTGGCGGCCTCGCAGAGGAGGGTTTTGTCTCCGGAGACGGTGAACTTGACGGGCAGACCCGCCACCGGGGTGCCGTCGCGCTCGGTGAACTTCGCCTTCAGGCCGCTGGCCTGCCGGGTCAGGATGTCGAAGGAGCCGGACTGGGCCGAGGCGTTCAGGCGCTTGGGGGCGGCGTGGCGGTCCCGGTGTTCCAGGGCGGAGGCGGCGGTGACGGTGAGGGCGCTGGCCAGGGTCAGCGCCGTGGTGGAGATGGCGGCTGTGCGGCTGGCGGGATATTGCACGTCATACCTCTTTCGGTAAGTCGTAACTCCGACTTACCGATCAACGTGCGGATGGTGTCGAGGGTGTGCGATACGGGCTGGTTGAGCCGAAAGAGTGAGACGCGGTGTTGGGGCGATGTGGGCCCGAAGTGTGTTTATGGGACCGGAGGTGGGCCCCAGGGGGTTTCGAGGGTTTTGCGGAGGGTGTTGACCGCTTCGTGGCCGATGCGTTCGGCGAGTTGGCGTTCCAGGTCTTGAAGAAAGCATTCGGCTCGCCGGTGGGCGCTTTCGCCTTTCGCGGTACGGCGGATCAGCCGCTGCCGGGCCGAAGCGGGATCGGGAATCTGTTCCAGCAGGCCCGCGGTGACGAGGCCGTGCACGGCCTGATGCGCGGTCTGCCGGGTCACGCCCATCCGCCGGGCCAGTGTGGCGACGGTGGTGCCTTCCGCGTCCAGTACGGCGAAGAGCTGGACCTGGGTGGAGGTCACCGCTGGCCCGCCGGCCGCGTTCATGGCCGCCAGAAGCGCCTCCTCGAACCAGCGCCGCGCGTCACCGAGCAGCTGAGGGAGGTTGCGGCGGGGCGGGTGCGGCACAACCGGGTCCGGAGCCGGGTCCATAACTGAGTCCGTAACTGAGTCCGTCAGTGGGTCCATGGAGGGGTCCTCGCGGCGGGGTCGTGGACGGATGGGGAGGGCGGCCCTCGCGGCAGCGGGCCAGAGTGAGGGTCCGTGGCCGAGGTGAGATCCCCGGGCGTGCCGGCCGAGGGGCGGAGGTGATCGGAGGGTTCGGTTGCTCGGAGGGAGTGACGCGTGTCAGGGTACCTGACACGTCGGTCGTCAGGTTGCCTGACGATCGGTGCCGAATTCCCCCTGGGAGGTTCTGTGACCATCGAATACGCCACGCAATACCGCCGGGCCTCGCGCATACCCGCCGAGCCGGGCAAGCCGTACTTCATCGAGAAGGGCGAGGGGGACCGCGCCCACCTGTTCGGCGACCTGGTCACCGTCTACGCGGGCGGGGAGCAGACCGGGAACATGTTCAACTTCTTCACCTGCGAGGGGCCGAAAGGCGACCTCATCCCGGCCCACCTGCACTCCGACACGTACGAGGTCTTCTACGTCACCCAGGGCGCGGTCCGGCTGTTCGTCGAGGACACCGAGGGGCAGCAGCAGGAGAAGCTGCTGACGCCCGGCGACTTCGGCTTCGTGCCCGCGAACTGTCCGCATGCCTACCGTATGGAGCGCCACCACAGTCAGGTCGTCGGCGTCGCGGCGGGGCCCGGCGGCACCTTCGAGCGGTTCTTCGAGAGCCTCGGCGTGCCGACGGAGCAGCTCGGGCTGCCGCGTGAGCCCGTCGTACCGGAGGCGGAGAAGTTCGCGACCGTACCCCGGCGGTACGACGTGCGCTTTCTGCCCGACCACCGGTGGCGAACCCGGCAGCCGTAACGGACACCCGCCGCGGATCCTCCGACCGGCGACCCCGCAGGCGCGGTGCGAGACTGCCGGAGGAGGTGAGCGCCATGGCCGGGGAAGCCTTTGCGGATGCCTACCCGGGCGCCGAGGGCTACGGAATGCTCGAAACGCTGCTGGAGCATGCCCAGCGCGCGGCGCCGACGGACATGCCGGACCTGGTGAACCGGCATGCCGCGGCCCTCGGCCTGCGGCACGTGAGCCTCTATCTGGTCGACATCCAGCAGCGGCAGCTGTGCCCGCTGGGCAGCGGGCAGTCGTCGCTCGCCGTGGACGGCTCGCACGCTGGATGGACGTACCGCACGCTGGCCATGCGCGTGGAGGATGTGGAGGGCCCCGAGGGCGGCATCCGGGTGTGGCTGCCGCTGGTGGACGGGGTGGAGCGGCTGGGCGTACTGGAGGCGCACACCGACCTGCTGGACAGTGAGCGTCTGCGCCGCTGCCGTACGCTGGCGGCGCTGCTGGCCCCCATCATCACCTCGAAGCGGGCCTACAGTGACACGTTCGTACGGCAGGCGCGTACGGAGCCGATGCAGCTGCCCGCCGAGATGGTACGGGCCTTCCTGCCGCCGCGCACGATCGGCAACGAGCAGGCGGTGTCCACCGCGGTGCTGGAGCCTGCGTACGAGCTGGGCGGCGACGCGTTCGACCACTCCGTGACGCAGAACACGCTGCACGCCGCCATCATCGACTCGATGGGCCACGACCTGGCCGCCGGTCTGGCCACCTCGGTCGCCCTGGCGGGCTGCCGCAGCGGCCGGCGCGCCGGGGCGGACCTGCGCGAGACGGTGGACACCGTCGACCAGGCGCTGTTCGAGTGGCTGCCCGACCGGTTCGCCACCGGTGTCTTCCTCCAGCTGGACCTGGACGACGGGCGGCTGCGCTGGGTCAACTGCGGCCACCCGCCGCCGCTGCTCATCCGCCGGCACACCGTTCTCGACCGTGCGCTGGAGCGCCCCGGCCAGCTGCCGCTGGGCCTGCCCGGGGCGCTCTCACCGGACGCCCGTACGGTCCACGTGGCGGATCTGGAGCCCGGCGACCGGGTGCTGCTGTACACCGACGGCGTAACCGAGGCGCGCGACTCGCAGGGCAAGCTGTTCGGCCTGGAACGCTTCACGGACATGATCATCCGGGCGACGGCGGGCGGCGAGCTGGCCTTCGAGACGCTGCGCCGCCTGATCCACTACATCGTCGGCGACGAGGGCAACGAGCTGCGCGACGACGCGACCCTGCTGCTCGTGGAATGGCTCCCGGGCCCCTGGGGACCGGGCGGGGGCGTACCCGCCGGGTGAGGTCCCCAGAAGCCCGGAAGCCCCGGAAGGCCGAGGAGTCCCAGACCTTCACGCCACCTGCGGCATGACCTCGGAAGCAATCAGCTCCAGCTGATCGAGATCGGTCAGATCCAGCATCTGGAGATACACCCGCTGCGAGCCCACGGCCCGGAAGCGGCCGAGGCGTTCGACGACCTCGGCGGGGGAGCCGGCCAGTCCGTTGGCCTTCAGTTCCTCGACCTCGCGGCCGATGGCGTCCGCGCGGCGCTTGACCTCCGCGTCGTTCCTGCCGACGCAGGCGACCAGGGCGTTGGAGTAGACGAGGTCGTCGGCGTCGCGGCCGCGCTGCTCGGCGGCTGCCCGTACCCGCTTGAACTGCTGCTCGGTGTCGTCCAACGAGGCGAAGGGGATGTTGAATTCGTCCGCGTACTCGGCGGCGAGCGCGGGGGTGCGCTTGACGCCGTGCCCGCCGATGAGCACCGGCACCTTGGGCTGGGCCGGCTTCGGCAGCGCGGGCGAGTCGGTCAGCTGGTAGAACTTCCCGTCGAAGCTGAAGCGTTCGCCGGTGGGGGTCTTCCACAGTCCGGTGATGATCGCGAGCTGCTCCT
The DNA here is from genome assembly GCF_001279365.1 of Streptomyces sp. NRRL F-5755. Lineage (NCBI taxonomy): Bacteria > Bacillati > Actinomycetota > Actinomycetes > Kitasatosporales > Streptomycetaceae > Streptomyces > Streptomyces sp. NRRL F-5755. Next base: position 6,139 of record NZ_LGCW01000103.1, read on the forward strand.
CCAGGCGGCCGAACTTCTCCTTGGGGAAGGGGATGCCGTACGCCTTGTGCTCGTCCTCGTACCAGCCGGAGCCCAGGCCGAAGTCGATCCGGCCGCCCGACATCTGGTCGACCTGGGCGACCTGGATGGCGAGTACGCCGGGGAGGCGGAAGGTGCCGGCCGTCATCAGGGTGCCCAGCCGGATGCGGGTGGTCTCCCTGGCCAGGCCGGCCAGGGTGATCCAGGCGTCCGTCGGGCCGGGCAGCCCGTCGGTGCTGCCCATGTGCAGATAGTGGTCGGAGCGGAAGAAGGCGCCGTAGTTCAGGTCCTCGGCGGCCCGGGCGACGCGGAGAAGGGTGTCGTAGGTGGCCCCCTGCTGGGGCTCGGTGAAGATCCGGAGTTCCATGCCGCCCATCTTGCCCTGCACGTGCCGGGCGGCGGGAACAGGCACGGCACCGGGGCCACCGGCGGCCGTGGCCCCGGGCGGCCCCGGCCCGCTACCTCGCTCGCACCCTCGCCCCACCCGCCCCCACCTGCGAAATGACTTTGTCGCAAGCATCCGCACCGGGCGATACTCGTACGCGTGTTCCTGACGATAACGACCACCGGCAGCGACGGGCGCCCCGCGACCGACCTCGGGTTTCTGCTGCACAAGCACCCCGGCAAGGCGCAGGCGTTCTCGACGGCGTACGGCACGGCCCATGTGTTCTACCCGGAAGCGGACGACGGCCGGTGCACGGCCGCGCTGCTCCTGGAGGTGGACCCGGTCGCGCTGGTGCGGCGCGGCCGGGGGAAGGGCCGGGGCGGTGCGCCCGACTCGGCGCTCGCGCAGTACGTCAACGACCGCCCGTACGCGGCCTCTTCGCTGCTGGCCGTGGCCCTGAGCACGGTCTTCGCGAGCGCGCTCAAGGGGCAGTGCAAGGCGCGCCCCGAGCTGCCCGCGCAGCCGCTGCCGCTGCGCCTCGACCTGCCCGCGGTGCCCGCGCGCGGCGGCACCGAGCTGGTGCGCCGGCTGTTCGAGCCGCTGGGGTGGACGGTACGGGCCGAGCCGGTGCCGCTGGACGCGGCGTTCCCGGAGTGGGGCGACTCGCGGTACGTACGGCTCGGCCTGGAGGGCGAGCACACGGTCGCGGAGGCGCTGCGGCACCTGTATGTGCTGCTGCCGGTGCTGGACGACGCCAAGCACTACTGGGTCGCGCCCGACGAGGTCGACAAGCTGCTGCGGGCCGGTGAGGGCTGGCTGGCGGACCACCCCGAACAGAAGCTGATCACCGGCCGCTACCTCGCCCGCCGCTGGTCGCTGACGCGCGACGCGCTGGAGCGGCTGGAGCTGGCCCGGCTCGCCGAGGCGGACGACACGGCCGCCGAGGAGATCGACAACGCGGTGGAGGAGTCGGCGGAGACCGAGGCCGGGGAGCCGGCCGGTGCGGAAGCGGCGGAGCCGGCCGAGGCCACGGCGGAGCAGGCGGACGGCGCCGAGGAGCAGCCCGTCCCCCTGGCCGTGCAGCGGCGGGCCGCGATCCTCGGCGTGCTGCGCGAGGTGAAGGCGGCGCGGGTGCTCGATTTGGGCTGCGGGCAGGGCCAGTTGCTGGGCGACCTGCTCAAGGAGCCGCGGTTCACCGACATCGTCGGCCTGGACGTGTCGATGCGCGCGCTCCAGGAGACACGGCGTCGGCTGCGGCTGGACCGGATGCCCGAGCGGCAGTCCGAGCGGCTGCGCCTGGTGCAGGGCTCGCTCGCGTACACCGACGCACGGCTGAAGGGGTACGACGCGGCCGTGCTGAGCGAGGTCGTCGAGCACGTCGACCCGCCGCGGCTGCCCGCGCTGGAGTACGCGGTCTTCGGCGCCGCGCGGCCCCGTTCGGTCGTGGTGACGACGCCGAACGTCGAGTACAACGTGCGCTGGGAGTCGCTGCCCGCCGGGCACGTACGCCACCGCGACCACCGCTTCGAGTGGACGCGGGAGGAGTTCCGGGCGTGGTCCCGGGAGGTGGCGGAGCGGCACGGGTACGAGGTGGAGTTCCGGCCCGTGGGCCTGGACGACCCCGAGGTGGGGCCGCCGACCCAGCTGGCCCACTTCCGTCTGGCGGCGGACCGCGCACCCGTACCCGCGCCCGCCCGGCCCGCTTGCGTACCCACGACCGCCCTCACCCCCGAAAAGGAGGCCCGGGCATGACCGACACCTCTTCCGTCCGCCGCCCGCTGGGCGTCCCCGACCTGTGCCTGGTGGCGCTCATCGGCGCCACCGGCTCCGGCAAGTCCACGTTCGCCGCCCGGCACTTCAAGCCCACCGAGGTCCTCTCCTCGGACTTCTGCCGCGGGCTGGTCAGCGACGACGAGAACGACCAGAGCGCCAGCGGCGACGCCTTCGACGTGCTGCACTACATCGCGGGCAAGCGGCTCGCGGCCGGCCGGCGGACCGTCGTCGACGCCACGAACGTGCAGCGCGAGGCGCGTGCCCAGCTGGTGAAGCTGGCCCGCGAGCACGACGTGCTGCCGGTGGCCATCGTCCTGGACCTGCCCGAGGAGGTGTGCGCCGAGCGCAACGCGGCCCGCGCCGACCGCGCCGGGCTGCCGCGCCGCGTCATCCAGCGCCACCAGCGCGAACTGCGCCGCTCCCTGCGGCACTTGGAGCGCGAGGGCTTCCGCAAGGTGCACGTGCTCAAGGGCGTGGAGCAGGTCGAGGCGGCGGAGCTCGTCACCGAGCGGCGCTTCAACGACCTGCGGCACCTGACCGGCCCGTTCGACATCGTCGGCGACATCCACGGCTGCCGCTCCGAGCTGGAGACGCTGCTCGGGCGGCTGGGGTACGACATCGAGCGGGACGCGCTCGGCCGCCCCGTGGACGCCCGGCACCCGCAGGACCGTACCGCCGTCTTCGTCGGCGACCTGGTCGACCGCGGCCCGGACAGCCCCGGTGTGCTGCGCCTGGTGATGGGCATGGTCGCCGCCGGGCACGCGCTGTGCGTACCGGGCAACCACGAGAACAAGCTCGGCCGCTACCTCAAGGGCCGCAAGGTGCAGCACACCCACGGGCTCGCCGAGACCGTCGCCCAGCTGGAGCGGGAGGACGAGGCGTTCCGCGGCGAGGTCGCGGCCTTCATCGACGGCCTGGTCAGCCACTACGTGCTCGACGGCGGGGCGCTGGTGGTCAGCCACGCCGGGCTGCCGGAGAAGTACCACGGGCGCACGTCCGGGCGGGTGCGGTCCTTCGCGCTGTACGGCGACACGACCGGCGAGACCGACGAGTTCGGGCTGCCGGTGCGCTACCCGTGGGCCGAGGAGTACCGGGGCCGCGCCGCCGTGGTCTACGGGCACACCCCCGCCCCGCGCGCGAGCTGGCTGAACAACACCATCTGCCTGGACACCGGCTGTGTCTTCGGCGGCCGGATGACGGCGCTGCGCTGGCCGGAGCGCGAACTGGTCGACGTACCGGCCGAGCGGGTCTGGTACGAGCCGTCCAAGCCGCTGGCCACCGAGGCACCGGGCGGCGCGGACGGGCGCCCGCTGGACCTGGCCGACGTCGCCGGGCGGCGGGTCGTGGAGACGCGCCACATGGGCCGGGTCGCGGTCAAGGAGGAGAACGCGGCGGCGGCCCTGGAGGTGATGAGCCGGTTCGCGGCCGACCCGCGGCTGCTGCCGTACCTTCCGCCGACGATGGCGCCCTGCGCGACCTCCAGGGAGGACGGGTACCTGGAGCACCCGGCCGAGGCGTTCGCGGCCTACCGGGCGGACGGTGTGCGGGAGGTCGTGTGCGAGGAGAAGCACATGGGCTCGCGGGCCGTGGTCCTGGTGTGCCGCGACGAGGCGGTGGCGCGGGAGCGGTTCGGCGCGGCGGCGGGGGTGAGCGGCGCCGTCTACACCCGTACGGGGCGCCCGTTCTTCGACGATCCGGCTCTGACCGAGCAGGTGCTGAAGTCCGTACGGGAAGCCGCGGAGGGCGCGGGCCTGTGGGAGGAGCCGGCCGACCCCACGGCGTCCGGCTCCGGGCACTGGCTGCTGCTCGACGCCGAACTGCTGCCGTGGTCGCTGAAGGCGGCCGGGCTGCTGCGCGGGCAGTACGCGGCGGTCGGCGCGGCGTCCGGCGCGGCCTTCCCCGGGGCGCTGGACGCGCTGGAGGCTGCCGCGGCCCGCGGCGTGGAGGTGCCGGGCCTGCTGGCCCGCCAGCGGGAACGGGCCGCGGACGCCGCCGCGTTCACCGAGGCGTACCGGCGCTACTGCTGGCCGGTGGACGGCCTGGAGGGCGCACGGCTCGCACCGTTCCAGATCCTGGCCGCGCCGGGCCGCAGCCTGGCGGCCGTACCGCACGACGAGCAGCTGGCCTGGCTGGACCGCCTCGTCGAACACGACGGTACGGGCCTGCTGCGGCGCACCGGCCGCCTGGTCGTCGACACGGAGGACGAGGCGTCGGTCGCGGCGGGCATCCAGTGGTGGCTGGACCTGACCGCCGACGGCGGCGAGGGCATGGTCGTCAAGCCGCTGGGCGCGCTGGTGCGCAAGGGCGACGGGCGGCTGGTGCAGCCCGGCGTCAAGTGCCGCGGCCGGGAGTACCTGCGCATCATCTACGGCCCGGAGTACACCCGCCCGGAGAACCTGGAGCGGCTGCGCGTCCGCCACCTCGGCCACAAGCGCTCCCTCGCCCTGCGCGAGTACGCCCTCGGCCTGGAGGCACTGGACCGGCTGGCCGACGGCGAGCCCCTGTGGCGGGTGCACGAGGCGGTCTTCGCCGTGCTGGCGCTGGAGTCGGAGCCGGTGGATCCGCGGTTGTAGGGCGGGGCCGGGCCCGGTCGCGTACGGCCGGGCCCGGCCGTGGCCGGTATGGAGCCCTCGCCCGGCCGGTTGCCGGATGCTGGGATTCGAAGATCGACACGGACGGCGGGGGCCGCCGGGCGAGGAGTTGTTGATGCACCCGTTCTCGTACGTCTCCGCCGAGGACGCGCTCTTCGGCGCGGTCGGTATCGAACTCGACCACGAGGCCGGGACGCTGGCTGTGAGCGGCGACGGCGTGCCACGGGCCGGGATACGGCGGGCCGCCGGTACGCCCCTGGAGAGCCATGTGCCGATCGGCACGCGTGATCCGGAACGGCTGACCATGAGCGTCGACGGGGTTGCCGTCGACCTCCGTCCGGCCAAGGGCTTCCTGACGCGCAAGTCCTACCGGGTGGAGGTGGCCCAGGGAAGCCCCGGAGCCGCGGCCACCGCGGGATACGGGCACCGGCTGGTCCCCGTATCGCTCGGCACCAGCCGCCTGCTGCGCGACGGCACGCTCCTCGGCGTCCTCACGTCGACCGGGGACGGGCGGGTGACGGCCGAGTGGGAGAAGGGCGCCGCCCCGGTGCCGTACGACGCGTCCGTGGGGTACGCGCTCGCCGCCGCCTTCGGTACCGGAGCGGAACCGATGTGGAAGCTGGCCTGGGACGCCGTCCTCGGCACCTTCTTCTGACTCAGCGCTCCACCGGCGGCAGCACCCGGGAGCACGTCGAGCGGGCGACGAACGCGATGCCGTCGTAGTCCTCGGCCGGTACCAGCGGCGCCACGTTGAACCGGTAGGCGAACCGGGGCACGTTGGCGCCGAAGCTGCGCTGGGCCTGCGCCGACCGCAGCCACCGTGCGTCGTCGGGCGGCGATCCGTCCGCGGTCAGGTCGATGTAGAAGTCACCGGGCACGGCGTGGGCGAACCGCGCCTCGACCGACCGGGTGCCGGTGCCGATCCGGTGCCGGAGCGGCGGGCCGTGCACGTCGGTGCCCCGGCGGGCGAGGAAGGAGCCCTTGCCGAAGAGGAGGGCCAGCGCGTAGTAGGCGTCGCCGTAGCGGGTGCGGAGCCTGCTGCCGAGCGCGGGCACTCCCGCGCCGTACGTGCTCTTGGCGATGTGCCCGTTGTGCGCCCAGACCATGACGCGCGCCTGCGGGTTGGTGTCGACCAGGCGCGCCACGGCGTCGGCCATGTAGCGGTCGCGTACGGCGAACACGCTGTCCTCCCCCGACGGCTGGTCGGGGGAGCGGGTCACCAGGTCGGCGGCGCGGACGAGGATGCGCGCGTGCTCCAGGACGTCGTCGACCGCCGCTGCCGGTGCCCGGGTGCCGTCCTCGCCGTTTGCCGCGAGCCGTTCGGTGAACGTCTGCCGGTGGCCGGCGATGAGGTCGGCGAGTGCCTCGGCGCGGTGGACGAGAGTGTTCCGCAGGTCGGGCCGGGAGGCGGGGCGGGCCTGTGCCAGCACCTCCAGGTCGCCTGCCTCCGCCGCCCGCTCGGGCGCCACCCGGCCCAGGAACGCGCTGACCGCCGCGACCGAATCGGCGCAGCGCTGCGGGTCCGTACCGACGAAACGCACCCGCCGCTCCTCGGGCAGGCCCTCGTTGTGGGCCCGCAGCCACTCGACCAGATCGAGCATCTCCGCGGTGCGCCAGGTCCAGAACCCCAGCCGGCTGATCAGGCGGCGGGGGTCCCCGGTGCCGTGGCGTACGTAGGCGTCCAGGGCGCGGGCGGCGGACGCGCTGGCTTCCATGGCGAGGACCGTGAAGCCCTCCTCGCGCACCAGGAACTCCACCAGCCGGTGCTTGAGCCGGAAGAACTCGTGCGTGCCGTGGGTGGATTCGCCGAGGCCCACGATGCGTACGCCGCGCAGGGCGTCGCCCAGCGGTCCGAGATCCCGGTGGGGCGTGCCCGGTTCCAGCGCGTCGAGGGGCCTGGCGTGCTCGGTGAGCCAGCGCGCGATGTCGTCGGGCACCGTCGTGCTTCTCCTGTCTGCGGGCGATCGGGCGGGACCCCGGCGGGACCGTGGACCGTCAGGGAACGGGTGCCGGCTGCTGCTCCCGGCACGCCGCGAGGATGTCCTGAAGGTCGCGTACGGCGTCCGGATGACCATGCTCGGAATACACGCCGGCGGTATTGACGACAACTTCGTCCACGCCGGCCCGACCGTATTCGGCCAACTGTGCCGCGATGTCCTGGGGTGATCCGTACACAAAAGTGCCGGAGTCGACCAGGGCGCGGGCGCCCAGATTCGGCTGGCTGTGGTGCACCCGCAGGCCGGCGCGGCGCAGCATGTCGGTGTAGTGCGGCCCGGCGAGGTGGGCGTGCGCGGCGGTGTACGCGAGCCGGTACGGGGTGCGGTGCGGGCGGTCGACCGCGGCGTGCACCACGGTCACCATGCGGGGCCGGGCCCGGTCCGCCGCGGCGGCGCCCCGGGCCATGGCGGGCAGCAGGGTGTCCCGTACGTATCCGGGCGGCGTCATCCAGCTGATCGCCACGTCGGCCGCCCGCCCCGCCGCGTGCGCGAGCACCGGCCGCAGGACGCCGAGTCCCACCTCCACGCCCGGGTGCGGCATGTCCGGCAGGCCGACGGTGCCCGCGCCGCCCGGTGCCTTGGCGTCGAGCAGGCGCCGTACCTCCGTGAGGTAGGAGAGGCAGGCGTCGCGCGGGCTGTCGTACGGCTTGCCGTGCAGGCCGGTGACGAAGTCGGGCGTCGCGGGGCCGAGGCCGAGGACCATCGGCTGCCCCGTGAGCCGGGCGAGCGAGCGGGCCTGGACCGCGGCGTCCACCGGGTGCCGCAGCGGCATCAGGACGACGCCGGTGCCGACCGGGACGCGGTAGCCCCGGCCGGCCAGGTAGGCGAACACCTGGTGGGTGTCCGCGCTCAGGGACTGGCCCTGCCACAGGCGGGCGGCCTGCCCGGAGCGCACCGGTGCGGCGAAGGGGACCACGGCTTCGGGGTCGGTGGGCATGACGGGGAACAGGACGGAGACGCGCATACCTGGGCCTCTAACGGGACGCGGCTTCGGTCAGGTACCCCGATGCCTGGAGATGGAAGAGCCGGGCGTAGACGCCGTCGGCCCGGACGAGTTCCTCGTGCACACCGGTCTCGATCACCTTGCCGTTCTCCATGACGACGATCTGGTCCGCCATCCGGACCGTGGAGAAGCGGTGGGCGATGACGAGGGAGGTCGCGCCGCGGGCGATGTCGCGGAGCCGGGTGAAGATCTCCGCCTCGGCCTCCGCGTCGATGGCGGCCGTCGGCTCGTCCAGGACGACGACGGGCGCCCGCCGCATGAAGGCCCGGCTGAGGGCGATCTTCTGCCACTGGCCGCCGGAGAGCTGGTGGCCGTCCTCGAAGTGGCGGCCGAGCATGGTGTCGTACGTGCGCGGCAGCGACGCCACGATCCCGGCGGCGCCGGCGGCCTCGGCGGCCTCTGCGACGCGCGCGGTGTCGTCGCGGGCCTCGATGCGGCCGAAGCCGATGTTGTCGCGCACCGGCAGTTCGTACCGGATGAAGTCCTGGAAGATCACGCCCATCTGCCGTTGCAGGTCGTCGAGGTCGTACTCCTCGATCGGCACGCCGTCCACGAGGATCTGGCCGCTGGTCGGCTCGTAGAGGCGGGTGAGCAGCTTGACGAGGGTGGTCTTGCCCGCGCCGTTCTGCCCCACCAGGGCGACGCACCGGCCCGCGGGGATGGTGAAGCTGACGCCGTCCAGGACGACCCGGTCGGTGCCGGGGTAGACGAAGCGCACATCCCGGAACTCGATGCCCTTGGTGATCTTGGCCGGAAAGGGCCGGGTGCCTCCCTTGAGCTGCCGCTCGGGCAGCGCGAAGAAGTCGAAGAGGTTCCCGAGGAAGAGACTGTCCTTGTAGAGGGCCGCGATACCGAGCAGCAGCCCGTGCGCGGACACCTGGACCGAGCCGACCGCCTGGAGGTACCCGGCGAGCTGTCCGACCTGGCCGAGGCTGGTCGTGGAGTGGACGGCCCACAGGACGGCGCCGGACGAGGCGGCGACGCTGAGGAAGCCGAGCGCGCCGCCGAGCAGCGACTGACGGCGCGCCAGCCGCCGGTCGACGTCGAAGAAGGTGCGCACGAGGCGGGTGTAGAGGTTCAGGAGGTGCGGGCCGAGCTGGAAGAGCCGGATCTCCTTGTACGAATGGTCGGTGGTCGCCAGGTGCTGGTAGTAGTACAGGCGGCGCCGGTCGGCGGCCCGGTCGTACTCGATCTCGTACGCCTGGTGGCTGAAGAACATGTACGAGATCACCGACGGGACCGGCGAGAGCAGGATGACCAGCGCGATCCAGGGGTTCCACGAGAACAGCACGGCGCTGACGGTCGCCAGGGTGAGCAGTTCCCTGACGGACTCCAGCAGCTGGGTGAAGACCTGGTAGACGCGGCCCCCGTTGCTCTCCTGGAAGGCGCGCTGCATCTTGTCGTAGATCTCGGCGTCCTCGTACTGCTGGAGGTCGAGCAGGGTGCCCTTGCGCATCACCCACTCGCCCACCCGCGCGGTGAGTTCGAGCCGCAGCAGCGTGTCGAGGTACTGCTGACACGTCCCCAGCAGATGGTTGGCGAAGCCGGCCGCCATCAGGCCGCCGCCCGCGAGCAGCGCCGCCCGCCCGGCCCCCGGGTCACCGGCGACGGCGTCGGCCACGCCCTGCACGGTCGCGGCCACGAGCCCGATCTGTACGGCCGGGACGAGGGCGACCAGCACGGACACGGCCGTGAAGGCGGACACCCGCAGCGGGCTGAGCCGCCAGAACAGCCCGATGACACGCAGCCAGATCATCGTTCCTCCTCGACGGTGGCGGCCATCCGGCCACGGATCGCGTGCAGCACCTGGCCCCACAGCGCGTGGACGCGCGCCTCGCGGTCCAGGTCGATCGGCAGCAGCCGGTTGACCTGCATGTGCGCCAGGCTCGCGAGGATCTGGTCCGCCGAGCCGACCAGGGCGCCGTCGCGGTCCGCCGCGCGCACGGCCTCGGCCGCCCGCGCCACGGCGGGCGCCTGGGCCGCGAGGACACCGGCGAGCAGTTCCCGGTGGGCCCTGCCCTCCTCGTGGGGGGCGCGGTCCCAGGGACTGAGGAGTTCGCACAGGTAGGCCCGGTTGCCCCGGAACAGGCCCCGGGTCTCGCGTACGCGCGCCTCGTCCCGGCCGTCGTGACCGGCGCGCCGGGACGGCTCGACGCCCCACTGCGCGTACAGGGTGTCCAGCGCGGCCATGGCCAGGAACTCCGGCTCCATGCCGAGGCGCAGCGACAGCAGTTCGGCGGTGACCTCGCTGTTGGCCTGGAACAGCCGCTCGACCGCGTCGAAGGTCTCCGGGCCGCCGTAGCGGGCGATCTCCGGCGCGTAGCCGGCGATCTCGATGTCCCGGGCGAGCCCCTGGCCCACCAGGTCCCGGCCCCACGCCGTGACGCGGGCGAGCACCCGGTCCGCGTCCGTGCCGCGTACGCGCAGCCGCAGGTGGGGGAACGGGTCGGCGTAGCGGAGGTAGAACCAGCGGTCCAGCACGCCCTGGCCGCGCAGTCCGGCGACGAGGTCGCGCAGGGGACCGGCGACGATCTCGTCCTGCCGCTCGGGGGCCGCGTAGACCTTGAGGAAGGTCCATGCGCCGCCCGGCACATGGCGCTCCACGGGCACCTCCCGCCGCTGCCGCGGCACGGGGCGCCGGGTGGTCCGTACGGCGTCGCGGGTCACGACCGGTACGACGATCTCGGCGGCGTAGCGCTCGCCGTCGCCGTCCTGGAGCCACATGCCGTCGAAGTCCGGCAGCATCTCGTGGAGGACGAGCGCGCGCTGCTTGCGCAGTTCCTGTTCGAGTTCGGCGCGGCACATGGGGTGGTCGAGGTCGAGCAGCAGCCGCTGGTCGGCGTCGACGAGGTAGACGTGGCGCGGCACGCGCCAGCGTGTGCGCCAGCCGTCGAGGTCGTCGGCCGAGCCCGCCGTGAGCCGCCACTGCGCCGGCCGCAGGACCATCCGGCCGCGCACCACCCGCGGCAGGAACGGCGCCGCCTCCGCCGGGCCCCAGTGGAACCCGGTCGGCAGCACGCAGCCGTCGTGCGACACCTCGATCAGGAAGCGCGCCACGTTCGGCGCCAGGCTGGGGCTGAGCATGTGGTGCTGGGCGACGACGATCTCCCGGTCCAGCCGCCGCGACCACAGGTGGAACCGGTCGTCGCTGACGCCGACGAGGATGTCGTCCAGCGGGATGACCTGGTCGGGGGCGACCGACGGAGTCGTGTTGACGGGGATCTCGTACGGCCGGATGGCGGGGCGCAGCGTGACGTTGGCGGCGCGTCCGTAGGGCGGCAGGAACGCCAGCTCCGCGTAGGCGACATCGGGGAAGAGGGCTTCCTCGCGCCGGGCGTAGGCGCGCAGCCGGTCCACGGCCGCCTCGCCGAGCACGTCGCTGAAGCGCCCGTAGGTGCGCCCGCCGTAGGTGAGGCTGTCCGAGCGCAGCACGCCGCGCCACTCCCCGCGGTCGACGGCCTCCCGGTCGGCGGCGTGGACCTGGAGGTACGCCTCCATGACCGGGGGCGGGTCCGGCACGGGCCCGGCCGGGGCGAGCCGGTCCAGCCAGGCATCGGTCAGCTCGACCTCGGTGGCACGGTCCCACCACGCCTGCTGGGCGAACTCGACGAGCAGGCCGTCCAGGTGGGAGGTGTCGTCGGGAGGGGTGGGCGGCAGGGCGATGCTGCGGGGCGGGTTGGTGTACGTGGGCGGGGCGTCCAGTCCGGTGTCGGGGCTGAGCAGGCTGAGGACGGGCACGCGTGTCCCGGCGCCGTAGCGCTCGCTGAACTCCTCGCGGTAGCGGGTGAGGTGGCTGTGTGTGTTGTGGGCCGCGCTGAGCCGGATCAGTACACCCACCGCGTCGGCGGCGGCTTCCCCGATCGAGGCGTTCAGGACGGGGGCGCGCAGCTCCACGGCAGTGTCGGCCTGGTAGGTCCGCCCCTTGTAGTCCTGGACCAGCTCGCGCTGAGCGGCTTCGAGGCGGCGCAGCGACTCGGCGGTGTGCGTACGGTCGGCCAGGTCGGCGACCTCGCGCAGCCGCTCGGCAGTGTGCGCGGCGGCCGGGACACCCGTGAGCTTCTTCAGGACGTGCAGCTCGGGCCGCTCCGCGGTCTGCGGGGGCCGCAGGTCTCCGGTAAGGAAGCCGAGGTCCCACATCTGCCGTACGAGGCTGTCCACGCGTTCGGCCGGCACCTCGGGGAAGGCGGCCGACAGTTCGGCGGTGAGCCGCTCGTACGGGACGGGCACGGCCGCGCTCCGTACGACCAGGTCCACGGCGGGCGTGGCCCGGATGCGCACGGCGCGCTCGTCGTGCCGGCCGTACTTGTCGGCCTGCGGCAGGACGAAGCGGTCGCCCGCGCGGTGCGCCATGGGGTTGAGGACCAGGTGCAGCTGCCGGAGAACAGCCGGGTCGTCCTCCAGGCGCTCGATCAGGGCGAGCAGCCAGCCCATGTCGGCGCGCACCCGGACGCGGTGCTCCCCGGGCCCGCCGAGCCGGGCCGAGGTCTCACCACCGAACTCGCCCATGGCCACGCCCGAGAACGCGCCGAACGGCGTGGGCCTGGTCGCCATCCGGGTCACATAGCGCAGCAGCCCGGAGTGCAGGCGCCGGGTGCGTTTCTCGCTGAGGCTGTCCAGGCGGTCGAGACCGGCGGACAGGTCCTCGCTCGCGATCAGCAGGGCGCGTTCGACGTCGGGACGCCGGGCGAGCGCGAGCAGTGTCTCCGGGGTGCGGGCGGGGTCCTCGCTGACGTCGAGGCAGGTGCGGGCCGGCAGGACCGGGGACCGCAGGAGGAAGAAGCCGGCAGGCTCGTACAGGGGCATCGGCATCACCGGGCGAGGAAGGCGCGGAACCAGTGCGGCCGCTGGTCACCGACGGCGGCGAGCAGGGTGAGGGCGACGCCGGCGGCGCCGGTGAGCAGCCCCGGGTCGTCGACGGGACGGCCGGGCTCCTCCACGTCGGCGAAGCCGAGCGGCCGGTCCGGGTCGTACGCGTCGAGCAACTGCCCGACCAGCTCCGGCAGCCGGTCGCGGGCGGCCGGGCTCCAGGGCGCGAAGTCCAGGGCGAGCATGACCAGTCCGGCGAGGCCGTGGCACAGCGTGGGCGACAGCGGCCGGATGTGCTCGGCACGGGCCAGCACTCCGTCGAAGGCCCGGACGGCGGCGGCGCGCAGCTCGTCGTCGGCGGTGGCCGAGGCGACGGTCAGGAGCGCGCCGGCCACGCCCGCGGCGCCGTAGCACCAGGCGATCCGGTCGTGCCCGCACCCGGCCGTCCCCTCCCGGCCGTGTTCGTCGACGGGCGTACCGTCGCTCCAAGTGGGGCCGTACGCGTCGAAGCCCGCCTGGTCACGGACCCAGCGGGTGAGCGTGTCCAGGGCCTCCAGGTGGCCGGGGCGGCGGTGCCCCGCCTCCCAGGCGGCGGCGAGCGCCGCGGCCACGCCCGGCACGCCGTGCGACAGGCCCAGGTTCAGATAGCCGTGCGGATACTTCGCGTGGTAGTCGCCGACCGGCGGGTAGTACGCGGGGGTGATGAGCCAGCGGCGCGGTGTGCCGTCGGTCTCCGCGGGCCCCGCGAGCCAGATCAGGTAGTCGGCGAGCGCGGCGGCGGCCTCGGCGACCCGCTCGCCGGGGGCGGCGACGGAGCTGAGGTGCACGAGGGTTCCGGCCGCCCCGGTGACGAGGTCGTAGTCCAGGTCGCTGACGGCCCGTTCGGTGCGGTGCGGGGGAGCGGCGAGGACCTGGTCGGCGAGGCGCTCGTGCATCCGGTCCAGGCTGGGGCCGAAACGGGGTTCGTCGCGGGTGACGTCCGCGAGCGCGAAGGCCAGGCCGCTGGTGCCGGCGAACAGGGCGTGGAACTCCAGGGGTTCGACCTGGGTGGACAGCACCGCCTCGCGGATGTGGCCGGAGGCGGTGTCGAGGTCGCCCAGCCCGGCCCGCGCGGCGTACAGGTGGAGCAGCGCCAGGCCGGCCTGGCCCTGGGCGAGGCCCGGCGGGTACCAGCCGCCCCAAGTACCGCTCTGCTCGGCGGCGCGCACCACGAGGTCGTCGACCTGCGCGGTGGTCGTGGTCGCGGCCACGATGTGCCGGACGGCGGCATGCGCGCGCCGCACGAGTTCGGCGTCTGCCGTGCGAACCCAGGTGCCGCTATCGTGAGGGGCGAGTTGCATGGTCGGTTCCTGTCTGTTCGGCGTGCTGCGCGCACTCCGCGAGGACGGGGTGCTGCCGTGACTGCACCACGGCAGCACCCGTCATGCGTTCAGCCTGCGATTACTTGGGGGCCACGCAGAAGATCGTGCACATCGAGGTGCAGGCGCAGGTCTTGGTGACCTTGCAGCCGACCTTGGTGCAGACCGTGCGGGTGGCGATCGAGGAGATGGACGGCGTGGGCGCCTGCTCCCCGGTGGGGCCGGCGGGGGTGGAGATCTGCGCGTCCAGGTCGAATGCGTCCGACATCTTCATTCCTTTCACATGTCTTTCCCCGGCGGGAATGCGCCGGGTGCGCCGGTTCTTTCCCGGTGCGAAAGAAATTCTGTCGGGCCGCCCCGGCCGCCTCCATTGGCCGCGGCGACAGTATTCGGCGGTGTCAGGAATGCGATGCGGCCAGCATCCCCGGACACCTGCCGGTACAGCTGTGTACGGCGAAGGCGTACGACGCCAGGCAGGCGGCCAGCCGCGAATCGAGTTCGAGCTTGGCCATGACCGCGGCGACATGGGCGCGTACGGTCCTTTCGGTGACGTAGAGCCGTCGCGCCATCGACTCGTTGGACAGTCCTTCGGCGAGCAGGAGAAAGGTCTCCCGTTCGCGTGGGGTGAGCCGTCCGACCTTTCCCAGAGACGGTTTCCAGTGCGGTTCGCCCGCCGCGCGCGCGGGGCCGGGCATGGGTGTGCCGAAGTCGCTCACGGTGCTGCAACGCTCCTGTCTGCCGGACGGGGCATGCGAAAGTGCTGGTGGTCGGGCGCCGCGGAAGTGGGCGGACGCGGGAGAGCCGCGGGACGGCTGCGCGTCGGCGGGCGACGGTGCGAAGGGCGCGGGCGGACGGCCGGGCGGTCGCGTGTGCCGGGGCCGTCCGGACCGGCTACGCGGCGGTGTGCGCCGGCCGGTCGCCGGTGTGGCGCGGACAGCTTGCACTTCCCCAGCAGTGCGAGTTGCCCTTCACCGTGTTCCGCCCTGTTTCCGCCCCGCCATATTCCTCGTTTCCCGACGCGCCGGTCCCGCCGGAAAGGCGTTCCGTTCCGGGAATCGCGGGCCGCTGCGGAAAATCGTCGCCAATGGTCAAGGAACGATCAAGGCTCCACCGGGCCCCAACACGGTGGGTCGCCGCGCCCGGCAGATCGTCGCGCGGCGTCCGGCAGGGGCTGTCACCAGCGGGTACGAGGGGCGGAACCGGTACCTCCGGTGAGGCCGATCGGTGTGGCTTTCCTGGTTTCTTGCTCACGCTCCGCAGAGGCTTCCGTGGCACCATCGGCGGTCGGCGCGCATTCCGCGGAATTTCCCTTTCCGATTGGTCATGTACAGGGCGACACTCCTCACGTCAGCCGTTGCGGCGGGCGTGTGGTCAGCGGCCCGCGCTGGGTACGCACGTTCCGCGCCGTGACCCGCGGCATCCGCTCGATGGAGGAGATCACGGCGGACCGCGAAATTCCGGAGGCGTCCGCCAGATTCACCACCCGCTGCAACTGGGCGCAGATGTCGTCGATGTGCACCGGGCTGAAGGAGTGGAGCACCACCGCGCCGCGCCCCCGGCCGAAGTCGATGACCCCCTCGCTGCGCAGCATGCGCAGGGCCCGCAGGATCGTGTTCTTGTTGGCCCCGTATTTCCTGGCCAGCTGTTCCGCCGGGGGAAGCTGATCGCCTTGGGCGTAGTGGCCCGAGGCGATGTCCATTCTGATTTTCGCCCTGATCCGGGCGTAGAGCGGTAAGGCCGTCTCGCCGTTCGGCGGGCGGACGGCGGCCGGGTCGGGAGCGAGTGACATGTCCGGTGATCTCCGTTCTGGGTGCGGGTCGCCGCCCGGCCGGTGCCGGTCCCCGGAGCCGGTATAGACCTGTGTCGATCCCTCGAAGAGACGGGCTTTCACCTCAGTCGAGGCCGGGGTAGGCCGTACCGTAGCCCGGGGCTTGACGCTCTTCAACCAGTTCCGACAAAGTTGCCCAGCGCCGTTTCACCTCAGTGGAAACGGCGGCCCAGGCCGAAGGGTGGACCCCATGCCCGAGGACGCGGAGCGCAGTCTCTCCGCGAAGCTGAACCGGCTCTTCGCGAGCGTGCGGCCGGACCCCGCCCACGAGTACAGCAACGAGAGCGTGGCCGCGGCGATCCGCGGCACCGGGGTGCCGATCTCGCAGAGCTACATCTGGCAGCTGCGCAAGGGCAAGAAGACCAATCCGACGCTGCGCCACCTCCAGGCGCTGGCCCGCTTCTTCGGCGTACCGACGGCGTACTTCGTCGACGACACGGCCGGCGCGGCCCTCGACGAGCGGCTGACGGCCCTGGCGGCCGAACAGGCCCGGATCGGCGAGGCGCTCCAGGGGAGCGAGGCGCGGCTGCTGATCCTCCGGGCGGGACAGCTGTCGCAGGCCCGCCGCAAGCAGGTGATGGATCTGCTCGACGTGGTGTACCGGCTGGAGCAGGCGGAGCGCGGGGACCGGCAGGACGGCTGACCGAATGGCCGCCCGGTTCCGGTAAATACACCTATTCGAGCGGTAGTTCGTCGTTCGCGCGTCACAACTGGCGTCGTATGTACGTAAGTTGGAACACCGATGAACCCTCACCGTAGCCGTTGCAGCACGCGCGGTATGCGCCGTCGCGGTGCCGTCGGGCGCGTCGAGGTACACGTGTTCGGTGAGGTCAACGCCCTTGTCTGAGCGATGAGTTGAGTGGCGGGAGAGCGTTGACGGGGGCTGGTCGGGTCCCTACTGTTCTGTAACTCAACCGAGCACAGCTCGATCAATTCACGCAAGAACCTCGCCTGTAACGAAAGAAATCAGAGACGAGCCCATTTCTCCGCCACGCTGAGGAACCGGGCCGGGTCCTCAGGGCGACCACAAGCATGGGTCCCGGGTGTCCGGGGACGAGGTGAGCGCAACATCGGGGGAGGGGACGGATGAGTCTCTTCGAGGACGGCAGGCCCTTTTTGCGGGCGCTGCCGGCGCAGGACCGGCGGGCGCTGCTCGCGCTCGGCCGGGCCCGTGGATACGCGCCGGGCGAGGTCGTCCTCAGGGAGAACGACACCACCACCTTCGTCGTGGCGATCGTCAGCGGCTGGGCGAGCGTCTCCCTGGAGACCGAGCGGGGCGTGCGGCTGATCCTCGCGCTGCGCGGCAGCGGCGAGGTCGTCGGCGACCAGGCCGCCGTCGACCACCGCCCGCGCAGCGCCACCGTCACCGCGCTCGGCCCGCTGGACGGGGTGGTCGTGCCCGGCGACCGGTTCCGCGGCTACCTCGCGGCCCGGCCCGTCGCGACCGTACTGATCATGCGGCAGTTCAGCTCCCGGCTGCGCAGCTCGGACGGCGAACGGCGGTCACTGGCCTCGGAGAAGGTGCTGCAGCGGCTCGCCGCGCGCCTGGTGGAGCTGGCCGAGCGCACCGGGCACCCCGGGGAGGGCGGTGTCGACGTCGATCTGCCGCTGCCCCAGCACGACCTCGCGGCGGCCGTCGGCTCCACCCGCGAAGCGGTGGCCAAGGCCCTGCGGCTGCTGCGCGAGGAGGGCGTCGTACGGACCGGGCCGCGGCGGCTGGCCGTGCTCGACCTCGCGCTGCTGCGGCTGCTCGCCGAGGGGCGCGCGGTCGGCGGCCGGGCGGCGGGCGGGCCCGCTCCCCTGCGTCCCGAGGAATCTCCGCCGGCTGTGTAAACGGCTACAGCCACCCTCTCCCGCCCCGGCCATGCTGCTGCACGTCGGCACCCATCAGGAGGTCCAGTGAGCACGGAAGCCTTGCACCGACTCGTCGTCAGCGGAGACGTCTGCGGATCCGGACGGCTGGGGCTGCGTGCCAAGCTGCGGATGCGCGAGGCGATGTACGACGTCTTCGAGGCGGGATTCGCCGCCGTGGGCGTCACCGAGGAGTCCTTCCACCTGGAGGACCGCGGGGACGGCGTCCTCGTCGCGCTCGACCCGCACGTACCCTCCGCCCAGTTGGTCGGGCCCTGGCTGGAAGGGGTCTACCAGCGGCTGCGGCAGGTCAACGAAGGGCGCGCGGAGCCGCTGCGGCTGCGCGTCGCCATGCACGCCGGGCCGGTCGTCCGGGACGAGAAGGGCCTCGCGGGCCGCGCGGTGGACCTCGCCTGCCGGCTGTGCGACAGCGGCACGGCCAGGAGCATCATGCGGCTGGCGGACCCGGCGCCGCTGCTGTTCGTGGTCTCCGACTCGCTGTACCGCGACGTGGTGGCGGAAGGCGGCACCTGCATCGAACCCGAGTACTACCGCAAGGCGCGGGTCTCGGAGAAGGAGACGGACGAGGAGGCGTGGTTCCACGTCCCCCGGCTGCCGCGGCCGCCGCTGCCGGACGCGACATCACAGGAGGCACCGCCGGACGAGGCGGTGCGGGCGCAGGAGCGGCCGTGCGCGACGGGGGTGCGCGCGGCCCGGGGCCCGGCGCCGGAGCAGGGCGGCGGGGCGGGGCATGGGGGTACGGTCCCGCCGCCCGCTTCCGGGCCCGGACCGGCCGCCGGTACGGCCCCGGCCCCCGCGCCGCAGCCCGCCGCGTACGCCGCCAAGTACCGCTTCGACCACATCGGCGGCAGCAACCAGATCTACGACGGCAACACCTTCAACGGGGACTTCACGGGCGTACGGCAGGGCGATGCCGCGGCGGCGCAGGGCGACGCCGCACCGCCACGGCCCGCGGCGGACGCCGCCGACGACGGCACCGGAGCCGAAGGCGGTGCCCGATGACGGACGTCGACGACGGGGCCGCACCCGCCGGCGAGCAGCCCCCGCCACAGCCCGAAGGCAGGCCCGCCAAGGACGACGACGCCGCGAAGGCCGCCAAGGACGGCCGGGCCGAAAGCCCCGAACAGCCCGAGGAGAAACCGCGGCTGGACGCTCCCAAAGGCAGCCCGCTGGGTGGCGCGGGGGAGGCGGGCGGCGCCCGTACCGCCCGTGAGGCCCGCACCAACCTGCACGTCGAGGGCGACAGCCAGATCTACGACGGCAACACCTTCTACCAGACCCAGATCCGCGTCGGAGCCGGCGCCGACACCGTTTTCGTCGACGGCCCGGTGCCGGACGAGGAACTGGAGCACCTGGCCCGGATCTACTGCCCGGCCCCCGGCTACGACGCGATGCGCACCCGGCTGGAGCGCACGCACCTGCTGGCGCTCTGTGGCGAGCACGGCACCGGCCGTACGACCACCGGTCTCGCCCTCCTCAAGGACATCGCCTCCGGAGTGTCCCGCCTGGACCCGTCCACCGCGCTCGGCAGCGTCGACCAGGACCAGTTCGAGGCCGGCCGGGGCTACCTGCTCGAACTGCCCGCCGACGACACCTCCGTGGCCGCCGCCGACCAGGGCGACGGCACCGGCCACCGGCCCTCCGAACTGCACCTGGACCGGCTCAGCGCCCTGCTCGCCGGGCGCGGCGCGTACGGCGTCCTGGTCGTGGGCAGCGGCGACTTCGCCGACCGGCTGGTGCGCGGCCGCTACGGCGCGCTGTGCGTGCCCCCGCCCGCCGACGACGTCCTCGGACGCCATGTGGCCGACCTGCTCGCCGACGCGCCGCTGGAGCTGCGGCACCTGGCCCTCACCAACGCCCGGCGCCCCGACGTACGGCAGGCACTGGGCCTGGACGAGCTGCGGCCGGGCGAGGCGGCCCGGCTCGCCACCCACCTCGCCGCGCACGCCAAGGGCGACACCGACGACGCCCAACTCCTGCGCGAATGCGCCTGGTTCGCGCCGCACCAGGCGCAGGAGTGGTTCGCCGGCGCCGACCGGCCCGGCACCCTCCCCGAGGCGCTGCCCGCCCTGCGCGCCGCGGCCCTGCGGCTGTCGCTCGCGGTCTTCAACGGCTCGGCGGAGAGCCTGGTGACCGAGGCCGGCGAACTCCTCGCCTGGGAGCTTGCGGTCACCCTCGACCCCCAGTACGCGCCGGGCCGCTCGCTGTTCACCGCGCAGACCGCCGCCCGGCTGGCGGCGGCCCGCGCCGTACCGGGCCGCGGCGTCGAGGACCTGGGCGACGCGGCGATCCCTGTACGGGTGGCGCGTTTCCAGGGGCGCAGGCTGGCCACTGCCGTCCTCTTCGAGGCGTGGGACGGCTACCACAACGCCCGCGGCCCGCTGACCCGCTGGCTGCGGTCCCTGTGCGACGACCAGCGCCCGCAGATGTGGGTGCGCGCCGCGATCACCGCGGGCGCGCTGTGCGCCCGTGACTACCTCTACGGATTCTCCGAACTGCTGCTGCCGCTCGCCCGCGCCGACAGCCCGGTGCAGCAGATGGCCGCGGCCACCGCGCTCGCCGAGGCGTCCCGCGCCCCGGAGGTGCAGCCCGCCGTACGCGGCCTGCTGCGCGACTGGGCACGCGGCGAGGACCGGACCGCCCGCGAGACGGCCGCCTTCGCCCACGGATACGGCCTCGCCGCCGGCTCGGTCGCCGCCTCCCTGGACGAACTGGGCCGGATCGGCTCGCGCGAGGACGACGGCAAGTCCGTCGACGCCGCCTCGTACAGCGTCGTACGGCTGCTGGCGGGCCCCGAACCGGACGTCGTGCTCAGGCGGCTGGCCCGCTGGCTCGGCGACCGGCGGCAGACCCGCCAGAACCTCGCGCTGATGGTGGTGCTGCGCGCGCTGTCCACCCGCACCTCCCACCTGTGGGGGCTCAAGGACCGGCCCGCGCTGGAGCCGTACGGCTCCTGGCCGCTGATGGCGGCGCTGCTGGCCGCCCATCCGGAGCGGGCGCCCTGGCTGGCGGACCTGGTGCACACCGCGCTCGGTACGGCGCGCTCGGGCGCCGCGGCGCAGCAGGAGACGGGCCGCTGGATGCGGCGGGCCGCCAAGGACCAGCGGCAGCTCGACGTGCTGTGCGCGTTCCTGCCCCGGCTGGTGGAGGGGCGGCGCGACCGGGACCGGTTGCTGCTGCTCGTCGCCCGGCTGGAGCGGGACAGTGACGAACCGCTCGCCCCCCGGGCGGCCGCCCGGATGCGGGCGGTGCTGGAAGGAGAGGGACGACGATGACGCAAGACGGCCAAAACGGCGCGCAGCACGGCCAGGGGCCGGGGCCGGGCGCGCCCGCGGGGCAGGGGCCGGGAGGCGGAGCTGCGGTGCGGGGGCCGCTGGTCCGGGAGTACGAGTCGTCCGGACGGTTCCGGCGGCCCAGCATGCAGGTGGCCGCGGTGCTCCGGTACGAGAACGGCGGCTACAGCGTGGTGTGGCCGGACCGCCGCGAGGACGTCGACAAACCGCTCTTCCGCGGCCCGTTCCGGGTCATGGAGGTGCGGATGGGCTGGCATGTGACCGAGTTCCGCACCGAACTGCCCGCGGCGGGCGACGCGGAGTCCTTCCGCGCGTCCGTGGAGGTGCGCTGGCGCGTCGTGGACGCCTACGCGACGGTCTGCGCCAACGTCTGGGACCTCGCCGGGTACTTCTCGCCCGTGCTGCTCAAGGCGCTGCGCGGGGTGACCAGGCGCTACCGCATCAGCGAGGCGGAACGGGCCGACCGGGCGGTGGAGGCCGAGCTGGCCGACCTGCGGCTGGGCGAGGAACTGGGCCTGGAAACGGATGTGTTCGTACGGATCGACCTGAGCGAACGCGGCATCAGCGCGGAGCGGCAGCGCACCGAGATCGACCACGAGGGCGACCTCGCGCGGCGGCAGCACGCGGAAGAACTGAAGAAGGAACGGCGGGAACAGGAATTGACCCGGATGCGGGCCACCGAGCTCCAGGAGATGCTCAGCGGCAGCGACGACAGC
Organism: Streptomyces sp. NRRL F-5755; assembly: GCF_001279365.1. NCBI lineage: Bacteria > Bacillati > Actinomycetota > Actinomycetes > Kitasatosporales > Streptomycetaceae > Streptomyces > Streptomyces sp. NRRL F-5755. Next base: position 27,779 of record NZ_LGCW01000103.1, read on the forward strand.
CGGATCGCGTGGTTCATGGCCCGGGACAAGGCCCGTGCCTGGGACATCCATCAGGCGATCCTCCAGGAACGCCGTGAGGAGCGGGCCCTGTCCATCGAGACGGTGTTCCGCTTCGTGGACGGCGGCCTGATCGAACGGCACGACCTCAACGACCAGACCCTGGCCGCCATCGACTTCCTGCGCTCGACGACGAGCGGGGTGGTCGGGCGGGCGGCCGACTCCTTCCTGGAGCAGCCGCGGCGGCGCGAGCTGGAGGACGGCTCGCACGGCGCCGAGCGCGAACGGGTCCGCGAGCGGCAGCGGATGGACTGGGCGCGCGAACCCGATCCGGACGCCGCGCCGGAGCCCGGACGGGGGCCCGCGGACGGGGATCCGGCGTACGACGACCGGTACGGCAGCGACGACCGGTACGGCGACGACGGCGGGTACGCCACCGAGCGCGCCGAGACCCCGTACGACCGGAACGACCGCGGCCGGGTCTACGAGCCCGACCGCGTCCAGCCCGCCGCCGAACGCGACGACCACCGTGACGAGCCCGCGCCGCGCCGCGGCCGGGGCCTGGACTGGGGGGACGAATGACCACCTGCGCTCCGCCCGCGCCCGTATCCGCACCGGCCCCCGCCCGTGGGGCCTGCCACTGCGCCGCCTCCGCCGCCGGCCCCGACTTCGTGGCCGAGCGCCTGCTGAAAGCCGTACGCGAGGAGATCAGCCGGGCCGACACCAAGGCGTCCGTCATGATGACCGGCGCCACGGCGGCGCTCGTGCTGCTCTTCGGCCGGGACGGGCAGCTCCTGGCGATGCCCGCCGTCCGCGCCGCCCTGCTGATCACCGGCACGGTGCTCTGGACCCTGGGCATAGCCATGTTCGTCGCGGCGGTGCTGCCCCGCACCCGTACCGCGGCGGACGGCTGTCTGACCTTCTTCCCGCAGCTGACCCGGGGCGCGTCCGCCGAGACCCTGCTGCCGCGGGTCGCCCTCGCGGGCCGCGACACCGGGCAGTGGGCCGTCGAGCAGGCGTGTGCCCTCGGCCGCATCCTCGGCACCAAATACCGCTGGCTGCGCTGGGGCGTCGGCTGCCTGGCCGCCGGGGGCACCTGCGCGCTGGCCGGAGGACTGTGGTGAACGCGAAGCACCGGGCCCGGCGCGGGGCGCGCCGCGCCGTCGTCGCGGCCCTGACCGCGCTCTGCGCGACCGTACCGCTCGGCCCGCCGCCCGCCTGGGCCGCGCCCGCGCCCACCGCCCCGACGGCGGGCCCGGCACCCGTCGACTTCTCCGTCGTCGTGGACGCCTCGGCCAGCATCGACAAGGACGCACTGGCCCGTGAGGCCGAGGCCGCCGCGCTGATCGGACAGGGCGAGATCTCCGAACGGTCCCGCGCCGGTGTCATCGGCTTCGGCAGCGCGGAGAAGGAGGGCCAGCAGCCCGTACGGGAAGTCTGCCCGCCCACCGTCGTGGACGCCGCCGGCCGCCAGCGCATCAGCGACTGCGTCCGCCGCCTCACCGACCGTGCGAGCGCCGGCCTCGGCCCCGGCACGGACTTCCCCGCCGCCCTCACCCAGGCCCTGACCCGGCTGCGCGAGAACGGCACCGAAGGCGCCGCCAAGGTCGTCTTCCTGCTCACCGACGGCAAGCTGAACGTCGAGGACAGCCCCGCCTACGGCGCCGACCCCGCCGCCCGGCGGCAGGAGGGCGAGAAGCGGCTGCGCGAGGTGCTCGACCGGGCGCGCCGCGAGCACGTACAGATCTGGCCGCTGGGCTTCGGCAAGGGCATCGACAAGAAGGCCCTCCAGCAGATGGCCGACGGCGGCTACCGCAACGGCTGCGCCGACCTGCCCGGCGCCCGGCCGCGGCCGGAGGTCGTGGACGGCGCGGCGGATGTGGACCGGGCGCTCCAGGGCGCGTTCGCCGCCGCCCGCTGCGCCCGCGTCGAGCAGGGCACCAGCGGCAAACCGCCGGGCGAGCTGGAGGTGACCATCCCGCCGATCGCCACCGACGGCTCGATCACCGTCACCAAGCGCGACCCGCGGGTGACCGCCGCCTACTACGACCCCAAGGGCCGCAAGGTGCCCCTGCAAGGCGAGTTCGACGGCTCCCGCTTCGAGGTCAGCGGCCAGGACGGGCCGGTCGAGGCGCTGCGGGTCAAGGACCCGCTGCCGGGGAAGTGGCGGGTGAAGCTGTCCGCGCCCGAGGGGCACCGGGACCAGCCCGCGACCGTACGGGCCATCTGGCAGGGCGTGCTGCGCTCGTCGGTCACCCTGGAGCCGTCCGCGCCCCGGCCCGGTGAGAACGTCGTCGTACGGATGCGGCTGCAGACCCGGCGCGGCGTGGTGATCACCGACCCCGCGCAGCTCGCCGGGGTGCAGGCCGCCGCCCAGCTGTCCGGCGACGGCTTCGAGCCGGTGGACGTGCCGCTGCGCGACGACGGCGAGGGGCCCGACGACAAGGCCGGGGACGTGCTGTTCGGCGCCTCGGTCACGGTCCCGAAGACGGCTTCCGGCGCGCTGCGGCTGACCGGCGCGATCGCCGCGCCCGGCGTCACCGGCGACCGGCGGCCGTACGACACCCGCGTCTCCTCGGGGCCCGCGCCGGTGGTGGCCGGGGTGACGCTGGAGGGCCACGAGGTGCACCCCGGCGGCACGGTCGGCGGCAAGCTCGTCGCCCGCAACAACGACAGCCGCCCGCACACCCTGCGGCTGGGACTGGCCGACCAGTCCACGGCGGCGGCCCTGCGCATCAGCCCGGCCACCGTCAGCGTCGCGCCCGGCGCGCAGCAGCCGGTGCCCTTCACCCTCTCCTTCGGCTCCGGCGCACCGCCGGGCGACGCCGGCGGCCGGATCACCGTCACCGACCGGACCGACGGCGGCCGGGAGGTCGGCTCCGCCTTCCTGACCGTCACCGTCACCCCCGCGCCCACCTGGTGGGACCGCTGGTGGTGGGCGGTCGTCGGCGGCGCCGGGCTGCTGCTCGCGGCCGCCGCGGTCATCGCCATCCGCGCCACCGCCGCGCGCAGGCAGGAATCACTGCAAGGGCTCGTCCTCGAACTGCGCCGGGACGGCACCACGCTGGGCGAACTGAAGGTACGGGGCGCCCGCACGCGCACGTTCTGCTTCGCGGTGGACAACCCGACCTCGCCGCGCCCCGGCCTGCGCCGCCGGGACGCGGGCGCGGCGCAGGCGTACCGGCTCCAGCGCAGGGGCGACGGGCTGCGGCTGCGCGCCCCGAGGGGCGGCGAACAGCCGGTCCCGCGCGGCGCGCCCGTCTCCCTCGACCACGACCTGGAACTGTTCGTGCGCGGCGGGCGCGGACCGGGCCGGGAGCGCACGGGCCAGGGGCGCCGGCCGGGCACGGGGGCCGGCAGCCGGAGCACGGCCGGCCGGTTCACCGGGCGGTTCGGCCGGGGCGCCGCGCCCGCCGGGCGCGGCCCTTCAGTCAACGGCAATGGCCGGCAGCCCGGCCCGGCCGGAGCCGGCGGTCCGGGCGGGGCGAGCGGATCGGCCGACTATGACGGCGCGTTCTGAGGCGTCCGCGCCACCGGGCGGCGGCCCGCGCACCCCGCCGCCCGGACCCCCGGCAGCACCACAACCCGCAGCACAGGCCGCCCCTGACGGGCGGACGAGGGGAGCGACACCATGAAGATCTACCAGCCCATGCTGTTCCTGGGGCTGGGCGGCACCGGCGCCCGGATCGGGGCCGAGCTGGAGCGGAACCTGCGCCGCGAGCTGTGCGGACCGGACGGCACCGACCTGGTCGGCCGCGGCACGCAGCGGGCCCCCTTCCAGCTGCCGGACTGCCTGCAGTTCGTCTACGCGGACTTCAGCGAGAGCGAGCTCGACCGGGTGCCGCACCTGAGCGCGCGCGGCCCCGAGGCGGCGGCCTTCGCCCGTACCTCCCGGGCCGTGCACAACCTGCTGCCCACCTACGACAACTCGCCCGAGATGACCCGCATGCTGCGCATCGCGAAGCACGACGAGACCGTCGGCTGGCTGCCGCCGCGGATCGACGAGCCCCGCGTCTCCCCGCTGCACACCGGCGCCGGACAGCTGCCCACCGTCGGCCGGGCCGCGCTGTTCGCCACCATGCGCAACGGTCCCGACCAGGTGCTCGGCCCGCTGCGCGACGCGATCGACGCGCTCAGCAATTCGGCGGGCGACCTCCAGGAACTGGGCGGCGGGCAGATCCGCGGCTACGACGTGTTCGTGGCCTTCTCCGTCGCGGGCGGGACCGGCGCGGGGATCTTCTACGACTTCCTCCACCTGCTCGGGCACGCCTTCCACTCGGTGAACCTGCCGGGTGCCAAGATCTATCCGCTGGTCGTGATGCCGTCGGCGTTCCCGCCGGAGTCCGGCGGCGGCCGGGAGGCCGAACTGAACGCCGCCCGCGCCCTGGTGGACCTCTCGCACCTAGTCGACGACCAGAACGCGGCGGACGCCTCCGACGTCCTCGGCCACGGGGAACAGCGCGGCTCGCTGAGCGTGGACTACCCGGAGCTGGGGACGGTCAGCCTGCGCTCCTCCACCGTCCAGACGGCGTTCCTCTTCAGCCGTACCGCCGGGATGCGCCCCGACGACCTGCGCCGCTCCATCACCGCCATGGTCACCTCCCTGATCGGCACCGACCTGGGCGAGGAGAACGTCCGGGGCCGGGCCGACGACGCGTACCAGTCCTTCGCCGCCAGCTTCGTCAACCGCGGCACCAGCCGGTCGGCCGCCGCCGCCACCGGCATCGGCCTGCAGGGCATGTCCACCGCGCTGGCCGCCTCCATGACCGTGCCCGTCGACGAACTCGCCGAGATCGTCGCCGCCCGCATGCTCGCCTGCGCCGTACGCGGTCTGGTGGAGCGGGCCCGCCAGGGCGGCAGCGACCAGCGGGCGCTGGTCGCCGAGGCGTTCAAGGAGTCCGGCATCGAGGACATCTGGACCCGGGAGGCGCTGAAGGTGGAGGCGCCCGACCCGCTGCCCAGGGGCGCCAGGAACATCACCACGGCGCTGCGCGACCGGGTCGGCGACATGGAGGACCAGCTCGCCCAGCTCGACCGGCAGCTGGACCGCCGCTCGGTGGAGCTGGCGGAGCGCTTCAACCCGCGCCGCGGACTGCTCTCCCTGCTCAAGAAGCACGACCCGTTCCGCCTGGAGCGGGTGTTCACCGGCAACCCGGGCGACCGCGACCGGGTCGCGCAGGCCGGCTTCTCCGGGATGCTCGACAACCGGCGCAACCGCCCGCAGCGCCCCGAGGGGGTCGACACCAGCCCGCCGCAGGTGCCGCGCATCGGCCGCCGGATGGCCGGTGTGGTGCCCGCGCGCTGGGGCGACCCCGAGGTGGACGCCGCCCTCCAGGAGCAGGACGCCTGGTACCGCTGGGCGGCCTGCCGGGTCTGGCACACCCGGTGGAAGGAGCAGGAGCCCCGCTGGCGCCCGCTCGCCGACCGGGCCATGAAGGACCTGACCGCGCTGGTACGGGCCTTCCGCGACCACGAGGAGGAGGAGAACGACCTGTTCCGCGAGCGGCGCCGCGAGCTGTACCGCGAGGACCGCACGGGCGTGTCCTACCTCCTCCCGCCGCAGAACACCCTGGACGCCTTCTACGACGACGTGCTGACCCGCCTCCTCCAGCGGGAGGGCATCCCGGACAGCCAGGACGAGGCCGCGCTGCTCGTCCGCATCATCGAACCGCAGCACTGGGAACACGCCCTGGAAGCCGTACAGCGCTCGCCGCGCGCCGTCGTCAAGGAGGTGAAGCAGGTCCTGGAGGCCCGTATCAAGAAGCTGTTCGGGGAGGCCGGCGTCCACCAGGAGCGCCCGCTGCTGCCCTCCCTGGGCGACCTGCTCGCTGCGGCGTCCGGCGACGAGGAGTCCGTCGAGGCGGTGGACGAGAAGTGGCTCGACCAGTTCCGCTCCCAGCTCGCGGGCCTGCTGCCGGCCGGGTTCACACCGGACGGCACCGGGAAGCTCAAGACGCTCATCGTGCGCCCGCAGACCAAGGCCAAGGGCAGTGTGGACCGCTTCCTGGAGCAGTCGCTGCTGCTGCCGCGCGACGAGAACCGGCTGCCGGCCGAATTCCGCGCGGTGCCCACCGAATCCATCACCGTCGTGCTGTTCCGCAGCGAGATGAGCCTGACCGACATCTCCGAGGTGCGGCAGGTGCTGCGCCTGTGGGGCCGGGCCAGGGAGCGGGAGGGACGCGAGGACCACCTCCAGTGGCGCCAGCGCACCGGCTACCGCGACTCCTGGCTGGCCAGCACGGAGAGCGACCGGCAGCGGGTGCTCCAGCGCATGCTGTGCGCGATGTGGAACGGCCGGGTCGAGGTCAGCGGCGACCCGCTCTCCCCGGACAGCGTCTGCTTCCGGCTGCGCAGCGGCGACTCGGCCACCATGACACTGGCCCTGGAGCCGTACGACCAGGACGTCTCCAGCTGGTCCGACCTGCTGCGGGCGTACGAGCGCTGGGCGCTGCTGGACGCCGGGTCCGCGGTCAAGGACTTCTGCTCGGTGCTGATGGAGGCCCTGCCGGACGGGCTGAGCACCACACCGAGGGACCCGGACCCGCTGTTCTGGACCTTCCTGCGCAAGGTGGCCCCGCAGCAGGCCGCCCGGCTGCGGCAGCGCGCCCGCGACCTGGACGCGGACGACCAGGAGTGGATCGAGCCGCTGCTCCACTTCTGGACCACGACCCTGGACGGCGCGCTGAAACTGCGCTTCCCCCGGGGCCTGCGGGCCAACCGGCCCTCGCTGCACGCCCTGGCGCAGGCACGGTCGCCGAGGGACGGCGGCTCCCCGCCCCGGCTGCACCAGGTCAACGGGCACGAGCCGGCAAGGGAGGACCGGGCGCGCGGGACCCGACCGTACGGGACCGATCCCTACGGGGCCGATCCGTACGAGACCGATCCGTACGGGAGCGGACGGTACGGGCCCGAACGGCACGCCAAGGAACGGCACACGGACGAGCGGCACGCGGCCGACCCGTACGAGCCGCCGCCCCGCCGGAAGACCGGGCCGCACGAGCGGCGCCCGGAGCCCGAGGGGACGGCGCGCCCGGCGGACCGTGGTGACGACGACCTGTGGGCCGACCCGTGGGACGAGGAGCCGAGGGAGGAGGACCTGCTGTGAGCTCCCGGACCACCGCTCCGGTCGTCACCCTCGACCTGCGGGACGGCCCCGGCGACCTGGCCGGCGCGGACGGACTGCACCGCGCCGTCCGCGCCGCGCTCGACGGCACCGCCGGGCAACAGGCCGAACGCTTCCTGCTCGTGGACACCGCCGACGGCCTCGCCCGCCACCAGCGGACCTACGAACAGGTCCTCTCCTACGGATCCGGGCATGCGCTGTGCGTCGCGGTCGGCGCCCCGCCCGCGGAACCGGGCGACGGCATCGCCGTACCGCCCGCGCCGACGCCCTGGGCCCTGAACCGGCCCTCGCCGCTGCGCCCGCCCGCCGTCGGCGTGCTGTGGGTCCTGGACCCGCACGGCGGCACGGCCGCCGACCCCGCGCCGCACGAGGACGCGGGCGCGCTCCGCCCGCTTCTCGAACTCCTCGCGGCACCCGCCGTGTTCGACGCCGTCCTGCACGCCGTCGCGGAGGTCCCCGACGGCGTGGCCGTGCCCGCCCTGCGCGTCCTGGAGCACGACCTCTCGCCCACCGCCCGCGCCCGCGTCTGGCGGCAGGCGCTGGCCGACCTGGTCGGCCAGGACGACCCCGGCGGCCGCATCTCGGTCGCCGACCCGGAGGCGGGCGGCGTGCCCGCCGTCCTGGCGCCGCTGGTCGGCGCGGGCATGCCGCGGAGCGTGGAGCGCGCGGAGTGGCGGCGCGCGGGCGGCGAGGCCGACGAGCGGTTCCGGGCCTGCGAGGCGGCGCTGGACGAGGCCGAGGAGGTGTACGAACGGCAGCGCGGCGCGGGCGGCCTGCTGCGCGGCCCGGGCGGGGACGCCGACCTCGCCGAGAGCCTGGACGCCGTCGCCGCCGAACTGGCCGCCTACCGTGAGACCGTCGCCGAGACCCTGCGTGACGGCGACGGCGTGGGACTGCCCCCGGAACAGCGCCGCCGGCTGTACGAGCACGGCATCGACCTGCCGCGGGTGCCGGAGGCCGCCCGCGACCGGATCGGCCCCGGCCTGCGCGGCTTCGCACAGAACCTGCTGGCGCGCCGGCTGCCGCTGCGTTCGACGGCGGCCCGGCTCAGCGCGCTGTCCGACCTGGCCACGCCCACCGGCAGCGCGGCCCGCCTCGGCCGGCTCGACGAGCTGTGCCCGCCGGACCTGCCGCGGCAGCTGGCCGGGCCGCGGCCGTTCGAGGTGCGCGGCGCGGCGTACGGGGAGCTGGCCGGCGGCTGTGCCGTGGCCGCGGCGGCGGGGCTGTGGCCGGGGCCCGGCTGGGCGCTGGGCCCGCTCGTGGCGCTGGCCGCCGCCGGGCTGACCGCGCTCGCCCTGGCCCGCCGCCCCGGCCGCGCCGGGGACGGGCACCTGGACGGCGGCGGACAGTCGGGCGCCCTGGCGCAGTTGTGCGCCGGGCTGGTCGGCGCGGCCACCGGCATCACCCTCGGCCACGCCCTCGCGGTCCCCGCCTGGCTCGGGATGAGTACCCTGCTGGTGGCGCTGATCGCGCTGCCGCTGCTGGCCGTACGCCGGTGGACCGGGGCCCTGGACTCCTGGTGGGCGGCGGGCGGCGGTCCGGAGGGGCGGGACGTGCTGCACTGCCTCGACGGGCTGCTGGCGGACGCCGTCGTACACGACTGGCTGCTGGCGGACGCCCGGCTGTACTGCGCCGACGGGGCGCGGGCGGTGGCCGGGATGATCCGCCGCGCGGCGGCCGCCGCCGAGGGCCGCGAACCGGTGCCCGCGGCGGGCCTCGACGGCGGTGGGCGGGCGGGCGCGCAGGCACCGCCGGCCGGCCTCCTGGACGACGACTGGTTCGGCCCGTCGTACGACCGGCGGGCCGCGCCACAGCCGTCGTACGACTCCTTCGGGACGGCCGACTCCCGGTACGACGACACCGCGCAGAGCTGGGACGACTGGGACAACTGGGACCGCGAACCGGAGCCCGGCGGACGGGACGGCGCCGGTGCCGCTGACGCGGACACCGCGCACGCCACCCCTTGGCAGGACCCGCTCGCCGACACCGACCCGCCGCCCCGGCAGACCGCGGACGGCCCCGCGCCAGCACCGGGCGACATCCCGCCCGACGACGTGCCCGTCCCCTGGCTGGAACGCGAAGCGGGCGACGGCGGGCCCGAACTGGTCGCCACCCTCGTCGGCGACCTCGCCGACGGCATCGCCGGAATCCTCGACCCGTACTGGGGCGCCATCGAGCGCGACCCCGGCGCGGCCGCCGCGCTCCCCGTCGACCGGGAGGTACGGGCCCTGATCGACGGCGAGAGCGCCCGGCTGGCCAGGGACGGCGTCGCCGCGGCGCCCGCCTTCGCCCGGGACCCCGCCTCCCGGCCGGACCCGGCCGTCCTGCTCGGCCTGGCCCCCGACCGGGTCACCCGCGTCCTCCAGGCGCACGGCGACGGCACCGGCACCGTCCCGCTCTGCGCCGCCGAACACCGCCGGCTGCTCTCCCGCGACCGGCATGCCGCCCGCGGGGTGCGCTTCGCCCCGGACGTGACCCGGCACGGCGGCGGCCCGCCGCCCGCCGACGACATGGTGTGGACACCGGCCGGCCGCTACGCCGGGGTCTTCCGGCTGCTGCCGCTGCGTACCGGATCGGTGCGCACGGTCCGGCTGCGCGGGGACGTCGGCACCATGAACGAGGGGGCGTCATGAACGAGTGGGGGGAGCGGCAGGAGGCGGTACGGACCTCCGGCCGCGCGCCGCAGGACGGTGCGGCGCGAAACGGCGGCCGCCCGGCGCGGGACCGCGCGGAGCTGGCCTTCTTCACGGACGAAGGCACGCCGGCGCGGCTACTGGCCGTCTGCTGGGACGAGCTGCCCGCCGGGCAGCAGCGGCACCCGCTGCGCGCCCGGCCCATGACGCTGGGCGAGGACTGGCGGGTGATGCAGTACCGCCTCGCGCACACCGCGCGCGGCGACCACCGGGCCCGCGACCGGCTGGAGGCGGAGGTGGGCGTCGGCCTGGCCGTGCGCCGGGCGTTCGGCGACGCCCCGTACCACCAGCTGTTCGCCCGGTTCGGCGGCTACCACCTGGACGTACGGGAGCCGTTCGTCTTCTACGAGCCCGCCCGCGGACGCCCGCTGGCGGCGCTCGCGGGCCGGGCCACGGTCAAGGAACAGGAGCGCATCCGTAGTGAACTCGTCCTGGCTGTGCGGCTGTTGGAGGCTGTCGACGTGGTGCACCGCGGGCTGACGCCGCACACCGTACGGTGGGACGGCCGCCACGTCCGGCTGCCCGAACCGTGCCTCGCCACCCGCGCGGGACACCCCCGCGAGGCGCTCGGCGAGGCGCCCTGGGCCGCGCCGGAGCAGCGCGCCGGACACGGCACCGCCGACCCGCGCGACGACCTGTGGAGCGTGGCCCAGGTGATGTACCACCTGGTCACCGGCCGCGAAGGGGACCCGGACGGGCCGCCGCGCGACCTCGCGCGGCTGCCCGCGCTCGGCGTGCTGTCCGGCGCGTTCGCGCTTACGGCACGGGAGCGGGGCCACCCCGCCGAGGTGCTGCGGATGCTCAACCGGCAGGACCCGCTCCAGGGGCGTCCGCTCCCGGCCGACCCCCTGGACCCGGGGCGCCGCGCCTTCGACGAGGAACTGGCCCGCAAACGCGCCGCGTTGGGCCTGGACGGCGATCCGGTGCCGGAGACCGGACCCGGCCGGGCGCCGGGCCGCGGACTGCGCGCGCTCTTCGGCGCCGGCCGTACGGGCATGGGAGGACGCCGGTGAGCACGTACCCGATGGGCCCCGGCCCCCGCCCCGTGGTGTGCCCGTACTGCCTCGACCCGATCGCCTTCGACGAGGACCGGCTGTACGTACGCGACGAGACCAGCACCTTCGTCCGCCTCGACCTGTCCGGCGAGCACAATCCGCTGCGCCGCCAGGACGCGCTGCGCGAGGCGTTCCAGATCTGCGGCAACACGGCCGGAATGCCCGAGCACTACCTGCCCGCGCCCTACCTCACCAACGGCGAACCGCTGACGGTGGCCATGGTCGGCAGTTCCCGCGCGGGCAAGACCCACCTGCTCGCCTCGATGATCGGCGAGGTGGAGCGCGGAGCGCTGGACGCGCACGGGCTCAAGGCCGTCCCGCTGCACACCGACTCGCACCGCTCCTACCTCGACGACCGGGTGCTCAGGCTGCGCGCGGGCGAGATGCTGGCGCACACCGAGCAGACCGACTTCGCCGAGTTCGCCGACGGGCTGCTGGTCAGCCGGGGCGGCACCACCCGGCCCGTGGTCTTCTTCGACCTGTCCGGCGAGGACCTGGAGCGCACCGGCCGGGTCACCCGGTTCCTGGCCGCCGTCAGCGCGTTCATCTTCGTCGTCGACCCGCTGCGCGCGCTGCCGCTGCCGTATCTGGACGCGGTGCGCGACCGCACCAAGCAGCGCACCGACGACCTCGGCGACCGCTCGTTCGGCACCGTGCTGGACCGGGTGGGGCGCGACGGCCCGTACGTGGACGCGGCGGCCGCGATCGTAGTGGGCAAGAGCGACCTGATCCGCTTCGAGCCGGCGGTGGCGCGCTGGCTGACCGCTCCCGAGAACGCCCGGCCGTCGGCGCGGGCCCTGCGCGCGGAGAGCCGCGACGTCTACGCCTTCCTGCGGCACCACGGCGGGCCCGCCTGGCTCAAGCCGTTCGCCGACTGCGCGCGGTGCACCCTGCACTTCGCGTCCGCCACCGGCGGCCAGGAGGACGCCGGCGGCTTCCCGCAAGGCGTCCGTCCGCGGCGGGTGCTCACCCCGCTGCTGTCGGTCTTCGCGATGTGCGGGCTCCTGCCCGGAGCCGACCCCCAGGAGGTGGGACTGTGAACGCGACCGAAGCGGTGCACCAGATCGTCTTCCGCTGGGACGCGGACCACGCCGTCGGCGGCGCGGGTGTGGGGCCGGTCGCCTGGTCCGGGAACCGGGACGGGCTGAAGCCCCTCTACCGCAAGATCGCCCCGCTGCTGCGCGTCCCCGACGAAACGGCACGCGAGAGCCTGGCCCGGGTGGAACTGCCCGTCGAGCCGGGCGCCGAGCGGTCGGTCCTGCTGCTCCGGCGGATTCCCGACCGGGACCGCGGCGGCCGCCCCAGCACCTGTTCGCATGCCCTGCTGGGCAGCGCGTCGGTGCTCACGCCCGGCCGCTGCCTGGGCCTGCACGACTGGCGCTGGGAGGGCAGCGGCATCAACCTGCGGGAGGCCGAGGGCCGCACCCTGGAGTGCGTACCGGCCCGGGTGCTGTGGGCGGCGGCCGAGCGTACGGCACCGGCGCTCACCGAGCGGACCGGGCGGTTCCCCGAGGAGCTGACGGCGGTGCTCGCCGAGCGCCTGCGCCGCCCCCGCCGGCGCCTGTCCGTCCTGGACCACACGGGCGGCGAAGGGCCGGTCCCCGTCCTGTGGGGGCTGCGGCAGCTGGTGGGGCCCGCACTGCCCGACTCCTGGTCCTTCGCCACCCACGACACCCGGGACGGCGGACCGTTCCGCTACGTCTTCGTGCCGCGCTGGCCCAAGTCGGCCACCCAGGACCAGCAGCTGACCCGACTGGACCCGGCACGGGCCGGGCGCGGCACGTCCGGCGGCGACGGCCCGGACGACGGTCCGCCCGTCCACGGCGACCAGGCCAGGGACGCCGCACAACGGTTGGTCGAGCACTACCTGGAGTACCGCTACGACCCCGAAGCCCTGCGTGAGACGCGCCGCGCGCTGGCCGAACGCCACGTCTTCGAACAGGAACGCCTCGACGAACGCGTCCGCCTGGTGCACGAGGCGCTGAAGTGGCTCAGCCACGCCGTGGACCACCGCCGCTCCCGTACGGACCCGCCCCATGAGGCGGTGTACGAACGGCCCGCGGAGGCGCCGTACGACGACCGGGTCTTCGACCACCTGCGGCAGGACCAGGAACAGCAGACGTACCGGCGGCCGTACGAGAGCCCGGATCGGCCCGCGTACGACCGGGAGACGTACGCCCGGGAAGCGTACGACCGGCCCCGCGAGGACCGGCCCCAGCCGTACGACTCGCCTGACGACCCGCCGTACGAGGAGCGCGGCGGGCAGTCCCACGACCCGCGCCAGGCCGTCCGGGCCGACAGCGGCTTCCCGCGCGAGGTGACCGCGGACGTCCTGCGCAGGGCACTCCACCAGAACGGCGACGACGCCGCGCGCTACCTGCACAACAGCACCGACGACGTGCTCCTGGAAGTGCTGGAGTACGGCCTCCCCGCGGCACAGGCCGACCGCGCGGCCCGCGTCCTCGTCGACCGCGCCCCGCACCGGCCCGCCACCGACACCCGCGCCGTCTGCGAACGCCTCCTGCTGGCCCATCTGTTCCTCGGCCCGGGCGGCGGGCACCGCGACGAGGACCCGGTCACCGGCCCGGACGGCCGGATGCGGGTCCGCACCGCCGTGCTCCTCTACGACGAGCTGGTGCGCCCGTACACCGAACAGGGCAGCGTCCCCGGCCTGTTGCCGCGCTTCCTGCCGGAACTGTGGCACGGCCACGGCGGGCGGGGCCGCGCGGTGCTGCGGCAGCTGCTCGACGACGGCCGGCCCACCGGCTTCGGCGACAAGGGCTGGAAGGCGCTGTTCGACACCGCCACCCGGACGGCGGCACCGCCGGAACGGGAAGAGACCCGGCCCGCCCGGCCGCCCGCCCGGGGCACCGGCCGCGGCTTCCGCCTCCCCGCCCGCCGCTCCCGCGACACCCGCCCCCCGGACGACCCCTACGGGGGCACGGACGACACGGCCGGCCGGCTGTGGGTCACGGCACTGCTCATTTTGATCGTCGTCCCGGTGATCCTGATCGGGGTCATCGCCCTGGCGGGGGCGTAGAGCACAGGGGTCACACACCGCGGCGACGATCCTGCCCGTTCGAGGGGCCGCCGCGGCCCCCCAACCGCGAAGATGGCCCCATGGGATTCCACGTCGACTCCGAGGCCGGGCGGCTGCGCCGCGTCATCCTGCACCGCCCCGATCTGGAGCTGAAACGGCTCACCCCGACCAACAAGGACGCGCTGCTCTTCGACGACGTGCTGTGGGTGCGCCAGGCGCGCGCCGAGCACGACGCCTTCGCGGACATCCTCCGGGACCGGGGCGTCGCGGTACATCTGTTCGGTGACCTGCTGGCCGAGACCCTCCAGGTCCCCGAGGCGCGCGAGCTGGTGCTGGACCGGGTCTTCCACGAGAAGGAGTACGGGCCGCTGGCCACCGACCGGCTGCGGGCCGTCTTCGACGCGCTGCCCGTCCCGGAGCTGGTGGAGGCCCTGGTCGGCGGAATGACCAAGCGGGAGTACCTGGCGGCGCACCCGGAGCCGACCTCGGTGCGCTTCCACGTGATGGACCTCGACGACTTCGTGCTGCGCCCGCTGCCCAACCATCTGTTCACCCGCGACACCTCGGCGTGGGTCTACGACGGGGTGTCGATCAACGCCATGCGCTGGCCGGCCCGGCAGCGCGAGACGGTGCACTACGAGGCGATCTACCGGCACCACAAGCTGTTCCGGGGCGGCGGCTTCAACGTCTGGTCGGAGGGGCAGGGGGCCTATCCGTCGACCATCGAGGGCGGCGACGTGCTGGTGCTCGGCAATGGCGCCGTCCTGATCGGGATGAGCGAGCGGACCACCCCGCAGGCCGTCGAGATGCTGGCGCGCGGCCTGTTCGCGGCCGGGTCGGCGCGCACCATCGTGGCGCTGGACATGCCCAAGCGGCGGGCGTTCATGCACCTGGACACGGTGATGACGATGGTCGACGGCGGGACCTTCACCCAGTACGAGGGGCTGGGCATGCTGCGCTCGTACACGATCGAGCCGGGCGCGGGCGACCAGGAGCTGAAGGTCACCGACCATCCGCCGGAGCACATGCACCGCGCCATGGCGGCGGCGCTCGGCCTGGACGACATCCGGGTGCTGACCGCGACGCAGGACGTGCACTCGGCCGAGCGCGAGCAGTGGGACGACGGGTGCAACGTGCTGGCCGTCGAGCCGGGCGTGGTGGTCGCCTACGAGCGCAACGTCACCACCAACACCTTTCTGCGCAAGCGCGGCATCGAGGTCATCACGATTCCGGGCAGCGAGCTGGGCCGGGGCCGGGGCGGCCCGCGCTGTATGAGCTGCCCGGTGGAGCGCGACCCTGTATAGGTCCCGGGAGGGGGCCGGCCGGGTGCCGGGGGAAGGATGGGGGGGAGCGGGCCGTCCGGGCGGCCTGTATAGAGATGCGGATGGTCGTATACACTTCCAGTCGTACCGATTGCCGCGACCTAGGAGCCACCATGGCGACGGACCTCAAGGGCCGCCACTTCCTCAAGGAGCTGGATTTCACCGCGGCGGAATTCGGCCGGCTCGTCGACCTGGCGGCCGAGCTGAAGGCCGCCAAGCGCGCGGGCGAGGAGGTCCCGCACCTGCGGGGCCGCAACATCGCCCTGATCTTCGAGAAGACCTCCACCCGCACGCGCTGCGCCTTCGAGGTCGCCGCCGCCGACCAGGGCGCCTCGACCACCTACCTCGACCCGGCCGCCTCCCAGATCGGGCACAAGGAGTCGGTCAAGGACACCGCCCGGGTGCTCGGCCGGATGTACGACGCGATCGAGTACCGCGGCAGCTCCCAGGAGGCCGTCGAGGAGCTGGCGCGGTACGCCGGCGTGCCGGTCCTCAACGGCCTGACCGACCGCTGGCACCCGACCCAGATGCTCGCCGACGTGCTGACCATGCGCGAGCACCTGCCCGGCCGCCCGCTGCCGGAGATCGCCTTCGCCTACCTCGGCGACGCCCGCTACAACATGGGCAACTCCTACCTGATCACCGGCGCGCTGCTCGGCATGGACGTACGGATCGTCGCGCCCGAGGGCCTGTGGCCGGACGGGGAGGTCGTCGCCCGGGCCAAGGAGCTGGCGGCGCGCAGCGGCGCCCGCGTCACGATCACCGCGGACGTGGCGGAGGGGGTGCGCGGCGCGGACTTCGTCGCCACCGACGTCTGGGTCTCCATGGGCGAGCCCAAGGAGGTCTGGGACGAGCGGATCGCGCTGCTCGGCGGGTACGCCGTCACGATGGACGTGCTGCGCGCCACCGGCAACCCGGACGTGAAGTTCCTGCACTGCCTGCCCGCCTTCCACGACCTCGGCACCGCCGTCGGCCGCGAGATCCACGAGCGGCACGGCCTGACCTCGCTGGAGGTCACCGACGAGGTCTTCGAGTCGCCGCACTCGGTCGTCTTCGACGAGGCGGAGAACCGGCTGCACACGATCAAGGCGGTCCTCGTCGCCACGATGGCGGGCCAGTAGGCCGTACCCGCGCGGCCGGGCGCCGCGCGGGTTCCGTACGGCCCGCAGTGCATGGCTATACGCCCCAATGAGCGATCATGCAGGCATAACGGCTACCATCGAACCGGCGTACGGGGTCCGGGCCACCGCCCGGACCCCGCCCCGTGCCCGGCCCGCCCGCCGCGCGCACCGCACCACCGCACCATCAGAGATGAGAACCACCCCATGCGTCCGTCAGGTTCTGGACTGCGCGTCAAGTCCCCCGACCTCCTCGTCGCCGAATCCGGCACGGACCTCGAAGGCCACGGCCTCAAGCGCACCATGGGGCTCTTCCAGCTCGTGTGCTTCGGCATCGGCGCCATCGTCGGCACCGGCATCTTCGTCGGCCTGTCCGACACCGTCGCCCGGTCCGGCCCCGCCGTCGTCGTCTCCTTCGTGCTCGCCGCCGTGACCTGCGTCTTCACCGCCTTCTCCTTCGCGGAGCTGGGCGGCGCGATCCCGGTCTCCGGCAGCTCGTACTCCTACGCGTACGCCACCCTCGGCGAGCGCGCCGCCTTCCTCGTCGGCTGGTGCCTGCTGCTGGAGTACGGCGTCTCGGTCTCCGCGGTCGCGGTCGGCTGGGGGCAGTATCTGAACGAGCTGCTGAACAGCCTGACCGGCTGGCAGCTGCCCGCGGCGCTGTCCAGCCCGCCCGGCGACGGCGGCATCGTCAACGTCCCGGCCGTTGTCGTGATGCTGCTCGCCGCGGTGCTACTGGTGCGCGGCATCCGGGAGAGCGCCCGCGCGACCGCCGCGATGGCCGTGCTCAAGCTGGCGGTCCTCGTCCTGTTCTGCGCCATCGCCTTCACCGCCTTCGAGGACGGCAACCTCACGCCGTTCGCCCCCGAGGGCATCGCCGGCATCACCTCCGGCGCCTCGGTGGCCTTCTTCTCGTACATCGGCTTCGACGCGATCACCACGGCAGGCGAAGAGGTGAAGAACCCGCGCCGGAACGTGCCCGTCGCGATCATGATCTGCATCGGTGTGGTCACCGTGCTGTACGGCGTGGTCGCGCTGTCCGCCATCGGCGCGCTCTCCGCCGACCAGGTCGGCGACCGGCCCGCCGCGCTGTCCCTCGTCGTCAATCAGGTCACCCACTCCGCGGTCGGCGGCGGCGTGATCGCCTTCGGCGCGGTCGTCGCCATCGCCTCCGTCGTGCTCGCGGTCATGTACGGGCAGACCCGCATCCTGATGTCGATGTCCCGCGACGGCCTGGTCCCGCGCGTCTTCGAGCGGATCTCGCCCAAGACCGCCACCCCGGTGGCGGGCACCTGGATCGTGGCGGTGGTCTTCGCGGTCCCCGCCGCGGTGGTCCCGCTGGACGTGGTGATGAACCTGACGACCATCGGCACGCTGGCCGTGATGGCCGTCGTCAACGTCAGCGTCATGGTGCTGCGCCGCACCCGCCCGGACCTGCCGCGCCGCTTCCGGGTGCCGCTCTTCCCGCTCTGCCCGCTGCTCGGCATCGCCTTCTGCGGCTACCTGATCTACGGCACGGGCCCGGCGACCTGGCTCCAGTTCGCCGCGTTCCTCGCGGCCGGCGCGGTCGTCTACGCGCTGTACGGGCGGCGGAACTCGCGGCTGGGGCAGGGCGGTACGGAACCGGCCGGCGAAGCCGCGGAGAGCGCCGAGGTGCCCGCAGTCGTGTGAAACCCCTCCCGGTCGGGCGCGGCCTCCGACGGCAACTCGCCGTCGGAGGCCGCGGCGCGTTGCACGCCATGCGGTATCGCGTACTCGTGACGACAGTCACGCAACGGTGATAACTTCGAAGCGCGATCGCGTTCCGGCACCAGCCGTCCGGCTGAAGGGGGCAGTGGCCCGATGAGCCCGTTCACAGGTTCCGCCCGCACCACCGACGCATGGCAGCACATCCGCGTGAGCAGGCAGGACGGCATCGCCACCGTCACCCTCGCGCGCCCCGACCGGCTCAACGCGCTGACCTTCGAGGCGTACGCCGACCTGCGCGACCTGCTCGCCGAACTGTCCAGAGAGCGGTCCGTACGCGCCCTCGTCCTCGGCGGCGAGGGCCGCGGCTTCTGCTCCGGCGGCGACGTCGAGGAGATCATCGGCGCCACCCTCGCCATGGACACCGGCCGGCTCCTGGACTTCAACCGGATGACCGGCCAGGTCGTGCGGGCCATCCGGGAGTGCCCGTTCCCGGTGATCGCCGCCGTCCACGGCGTCGCGGCGGGCGCCGGCGCGGTGCTCGCGCTGGCCGCCGACTTCCGCATCGCCGACCCCTCGGCCCGCTTCGCCTTCCTCTTCACCAAGGTCGGCCTCTCCGGCGGCGACATGGGCGCCGCCTACCTGCTGCCGCGCGTCGTCGGCCTCGGCCACGCCACCCGGCTGCTGATGCTCGGCGAACCGGTCCGCGCCCCCGAGGCCGAACGCATCGGCCTGCTCAGCGAACTGGCCGAGGAAGGCCGCGCGGACACCGCGGCACAGGTCCTCGCCCAGCGGCTCGCCACCGGGCCCGCGCTCGCCCTCGCCCAGACCAAGGCGCTGCTCACCGCCGAACTGGACATGCCGCTGGGCGCCGCCGTCGAGATGGACGCCGCCACCCAGGCCCTGCTGATGAACAGCGCCGACTACGCCGAATTCCACGCCGCCTTCACCGAGAAGCGACCCCCGAAATGGCAGGGGAAGTAAGGGTGGGCGCCCGTAAGGTGGCCGTCATCGGGGGCGGCCCCGGCGGCCTGTACGCGGCCGTCCTCCTCAAGCGCCTCGACCCGGCCCGCGACATCACCGTCTGGGAGCGCAACGCGCCCGACGACACCTTCGGCTTCGGCGTCGTCCTCTCCGACGAGACCCTGGGCGGCATCGAGCACGCCGACCCCGAGGTCCACCACGCGCTCCGGCGGGAGTTCGTGCGCTGGGACGACATCGACATCGTGCACCGCGGGCACACCCTGACCTCCGGCGGCCACGGCTTCGCCGCCCTCGGCCGCCGTACGCTGCTGCGCATCCTGCACGAGCGCTGCCGCTCCCTCGGCGTACGGCTGAACTTCCGCACCGAGGCCCCGCCCGCCGCCGCACTCGCCGCGAGCCACGACCTGGTCATCGCCGCCGACGGGGTGCACAGCCCCACCCGTACCGCACACGCCGACGTCTTCGGCCCGAGCCTGACCACCCACCGCTGCCGCTACATCTGGCTCGCCGCCGACTTCGCCTTCGACGCGTTCCGCTTCGAGATCGCCGAGGCCGAGCACGGCGTCGTCCAGCTGCACGGCTACCCGTACGCCGGCGCCGGGCCCGAGCACCCGGACGGCGCCAGCACCGTCATCGTGGAAATGCGCGAGGAGGTCTGGCGCCGGGCCGGACTGGACCGCTGCGACGAGCGCGAATCCGCCGAGTGGTGCGCCAAGGTCTTCTCCGACGCGCTGAGCGGCCGCCCGCTGCGCTCCAACAACTCCGCCTGGATCGCGTTTCGCACCGTCGTCAACGACCGCTGGTCGCACGGCAATACGGTCCTGCTCGGCGACGCCGCGCACACCGCCCACTTCTCCATCGGCTCCGGCACCAAACTCGCCGTCGAGGACGCCCTCGCGCTCGCCGCGTGCCTGGAGGAGAACCCCGCCCTCCCGGACGCGCTGGCCGCGTACGAGGCCGAGCGGCGGCCCGTCGTCGCCTCCACCCAGCGGGCCGCCCGCGCCAGCCTCGCCTGGTTCGAGGACCTGGCGCAGTACGCGGACCAGCCGCCCCGCCGCTTCGCCTTCAACCTGCTCACCCGCAGCCGCCGGGTCACCCACGACAACCTGCGGCTGCGCGATCCCGCCTTCGTCGCGGCGGTCGAGGAGGAAGCCGGTGTCCCGCCCGGCACCCCGCCCATGTTCACCCCCTTCCGCCTCGGCGGCCTGACCCTGCGCAACCGGGTCGTGGTCTCCCCGATGGACATGTACAGCGCCGACGGCAACGGCACCCCGGGCGACTTCCACCTCGTCCACCTCGGCGCCCGCGCCCTCGGCGGCGCCGGGCTGGTGATGACCGAGATGGTCTGCGTCAGCCCCGAGGGCCGTATCACCCCCGGCTGCACGGGCCTGTACGCGCCGGAGCACGAGACGGCCTGGCGCCGCGTCACCGACTTCGTGCACGCCCAGTCACCCGGCACCGCCATCGGCGTCCAGCTCGGGCACTCCGGCCGCAAGGGCTCCACCCGCCTCATGTGGGAAGGCATCGACCAGCCGCTGCCGGAGGGCAACTGGCCGGTCGTGGCACCCTCCGCACTCCCGTACCGCCCCGGCGTCAACCAGGTCCCCCACGCCCTCACCGAACCCGAACTCGGCGTGATACGCGATCAGTTCATACGCTCCGCCCGCTCTGCCGCCCGCGCCGGCTTCGACCTCCTCGAACTGCACTGCGCCCACGGCTATCTGCTCTCCGGCTTCCTCTCCCCGCTCACCAACCGCCGCACCGACGCGTACGGCGGCGACCTCGCCGCGCGGCTCCGCTTCCCGCTGGAGGTCTTCGACGCGGTACGCGCCGTCTGGCCGGACGACCGGCCCATGACCGTACGGATATCCGCCACCGACTGGGCCGAGGGCGGCACCACCGCCGAGGACTCGGTCGAGATCGCCCGCGCCTTCGCCGCCCACGGCGCCGCCGCCATCGACGTCTCGACCGGCCAGGTCGTCCCCCACGAGCAGCCCGAGTACGGCCGCTCCTACCAGACCCCGTTCGCCGACCGCATCCGCAACCGCCTGGGCGTCCCGGTGATCGCGGTGGGCGCCGTCTCCTCCTGGGACGACGTCAACTCCCTCGTCCTCGCAGGCCGCGCCGACCTGTGCGCCCTGGCCCGCCCCCACCTGTACGACCCGCACTGGACCCTCCACGCAGCCGCCGAGCAGAACTACGCAGGCCCCGGCGCCCCTTGGCCCCTCCCGTACCAGGCAGGAAGCCGCACTCCGCCCACCGGCCGCACGGATGCGCCCAAGCCGCGGTTGCGGTTGGGGTGATGGCGGCCCACGCGCCAACACGATCCGCGCGCAAGAACGCGCCTGGGCAGACGACCCCAGGCGCGTCCATGCTCCACATCAATCGCTCGTCACCAGGCGGAGCAACGGTGCCCGTTCCGGTCCCTGAAGGGGAAGTGAGGCACGGACGGCAGACGTCACACGGCCTTCGGTGGGGAGCTCCTGAGTGAAGGGGCGGAACCCGGGTGCCCCGGGCGTCGGTTCAGCGGATGGACTGGCTTGCCGTGCGGGCGGTGAAAACGGACCGGCCGTTCTGGTGGATGTCGATGTCCAGGAGGATACGGTCCCGGGCGTCACGGCCCGTCGTGGTCACTTCGACCCAGCACGGCGCGTCCAGTTCGCCGTAGCGGTGGAAGGAGCAGTCCAGTTCGGCGGGGAGCGAGAAGCCGGGGCCCGCGGCGGCGTGCGCGGCCTGCCGGGCGGCCTCCACCATGAGCATGCCGGGCGCGTGGTCCACGGGGTGGTCGAAAAGTACCGGGTGGGCGGTGTTCACCCGCAGCTGCCAGCGGTTGGCGTGCGCGGTGGGGGAGAGGACCACATCGCCGGTGCGGTCGCGCGCCACCAGGGGCGGCGACACCGGCTCGGCCGGCTCCAGCTTGCGGTCGTTGGCACGCTGCACGTCGCTGTATTCACCGCGCAGCCGGCGGTAGACGGCGGGGCTGTGGCAGGAAAAGGTCAGCTCGGCGGCGGCCAGCTCGATGCCGTCGCGCAGTACGCGGTACGACTGCCGGGCACTGGCCAGCCGCTTGCCGCGGTACACCAAGTCGTGGTCGGTGATGTGCAGTTCTATCTCGGCAGGGGTACCGGCAACACGCAGGGCCTCGGGAACCAGGGAGTAATGGAGGTCCTGCCAGATGATCGGGTGGTCCAGGGGTACGCCGTGCGCCACGTGGCTGAGCAGGATGCTGGCCTGCCGCATCGTCTCCACCAGCAGCATCGGGTCGTGCAGACCGTCCACCGGACCGTAGAAACTGTGGGCGCGCGGCCACTGGGCGCTCACCACCCAGGCGTCGGTCCCCGCACGGCGCCAGTCGGTCAGGAACACCTCGGAAATCGCGGTCCGGTGTACATACTGCCGGGGCACGGTCGTCGTCAGCGGCGGCAGGTCGGACAGGCTGATGTGCTCCCGTCCGGCGTACGGACGACGGTCTGCTGCGGTGGACGGCGCGGTGAGCGTGGCGCTGACCATGCGAGTTCCCTCCCATATGGCGGCTCACTCCGCTCGGACGGCGTGAGCCTCGGCGGCGGACCAACGCGGACTAAGATACAAACCGGATGGTTTGTTTTCCAGTGCTTCCACGGGATTTCTTATGCGGAGGTCTCGAAGCGGGGAACCGGTGGTGCGCGGCGGTACACGGACGGCGCGCCGGCCGCCCGGAGAGGGTGCGCGGCCAGCATGGCGGCGCGCCGGACGCACGTCAACGTGCGGCCGGGCGCGAGGAGTTGTGGTCAGGCCGCGGTCCGCACCGAGCGGCCGTGCGGATCGAGGTGGCTCATCGCACCCGGCGAGGCCAGCCCGGGAAGGATGTGCTTCCACAGGGCCGTGACGCGTTCGGGCAGGTCGTGCCGGTTGCTGGCGGCGTGCGAGAAGAGCTGGATGCCCATGTAGGCCGAGACGAAGAACTCCGCCGCCCGCTCCGGCGCGATGGCCGGAAGCAGCTCCCCGTTCTCCCGGGCGTCGGCGAACATCTTCGTGATGATGTCGATCCACGCCTGGTACGGGACCAGGGGATCGTCGCTGAACGTCGTCTCGACGGCGATGCGGGTGCCGGCCTGGAGCAGCGGATCGTCCCGCAGCGCCACCGCCACCTGGTGCGTGAAGTCGATGGCGTCCTGTAGCCGGGAGTCGCTGACCTGCGGAATGAACGGATCGGTCTGTTCCGAGATGACGGCCCGGGCGAGGGCGTCCTTGGAGGCGAAGTGAAAGTACAGGGCGCCCTTCGTCACGCCGGCCCGCTGGATGATCTCCGCCATCGTGGCCGCTTCGTACCCGCGTGTGCCGATGACCTGGGCCGCCGCTTCGAGGACGGCACGTCGAGTGCGCACTGCGCGTTCCTGCTTGACCACCGATCGTCCTCCGTATGCTCTCGGGGGGGAGTTGTGCCTGGGGCAACCTTACGAGCCCGGTCTTGTCAGT
Source organism: Streptomyces sp. NRRL F-5755 (assembly GCF_001279365.1). NCBI lineage: Bacteria > Bacillati > Actinomycetota > Actinomycetes > Kitasatosporales > Streptomycetaceae > Streptomyces > Streptomyces sp. NRRL F-5755. Next base: position 51,255 of record NZ_LGCW01000103.1, read on the forward strand.
CTATTTTCGAAACCCTAAAAAAGCCAACCATGCGGTATTGAAAAGCGGTTGGTGGTAGTGCGCCGTGCGGACCCGCGGCCGGGCCGCCGAGCGGCTGGGTGCCGCCCGGCCATGGCGAGGTGGTGCTCCGCAGGATTGCTCTCTCCATGGGCATTCGGACCTGCCGCGGGAATGGATGGGGGAGTTCGGGCGCGGACTACCGGACGGTCTCTCCGGCCGGCGCGGACGCGACCGCATCGGGCAGCAACTGCGCCCAGATGTCCGTGACCACGTCCTTGTCCCACCACGTCCGGTCCTCCTGGCCGAGGTGCAGCAGGCCGACGACCAGCGCGGCCAGCAGCTGCGCGGAGCGCCGGGGATCGTCGCCGGGCGGCAGCTTCCCGGCCGCCCGGTCGGCGGTGGCCTTCTCCAGGAACAGTTCGTACCACCGCTGTTGGAGATCCGGCCGGGCGATCCCCGGCGCGGTCTCCGGACGCAGCTGGAGCCCGGCCCGTACGACGACATCCGTGTCCACCCGGCCCAGCAGTCCGATCGCGAAGTCCCGTACGGCGGTGGGCGCCGGGTGCGGCGCGCGGGCCAGTTCGTCCTCCAGGTCGCGCACGGCGTCCAGGGCTTCGTCGCGGACCGCGAGGGTGAGGTCGTCCTTGGAGGCGAAGTGGAAGTAGAGGGCCCCCTTGCTCAGCCGGGCGCGGCGGCTGATGTCGACCATGCCCGAGGCGGGCACGCCCTTCTCGATGAACGCCTGGGCGGCCGACCGGATGAGGGTCTGGCGGCTTTGTATCGCTCGATGCTGCGTCGGCACAGTGTCCGTCCTGTCTGTAGTCCGGCTGTGGACGCGCCGCAGTCTACATACAAAACCAACCATGCGGTTCGAAAACTGAGTTGAAGTGGGGCGCGTGGGGTACTTGTGATCCTGTGGTGCAGAAGAGAGCAGGGAGTTTGTTGATCGCGCTACGCCCCGTCAGTTCCCGCCCTCCTGCGCCGACATGGAACGTTGCACGGTGCCGGGTGCGAGGCTGCGGGACGCATTGACAAACAGCGCAGGCGGTTTTTAAATCTGCGAAGGCGAACCATGAAACGTGCTTCCTCCGGCAGGCGTCACTCCGGTGCGAGCACGTCACTTCCGGACACCGGTGTGCCACGGCCCGATCCCCGCCGGCCGCGCGGGCGCGGCCGGCACGTCTTCCCGCGTCCGGCCGGCGTCACGGACGCCGGCCGGACCCACAGCCGCACAGGACCCATCAGGAAATCGGAAGGTGTCGAGCAATGCGTGATTCAGCGGGAGCCGTGCCACGTCCCGGGGGCGCCGCGCGGGCCGCGGTCGGCGAGACCATCAAGGCCGCCGTCTTCGACCTCGACGGAACCCTCGCCAACACGCTCCCCGCCATCAGCCGGCTGCTGGTCAAGGTCGCCTCCGAACAGGGCCGCCCGGTCACCGCCCGGCAGGCGGCAGCCGCCATCGGCAAGCCGCCGGGACCGGCCTTCGGCAAGCTGCTCGGCATGCCGGAGGACCACGACGCCGTGGTGGCCGCGATCGGCCGCTACCGCGAGCTGTTCGCGTACGAGGTGCTGCGCGAGGGCCCCCGCCTGCTCTTCCCCGGTGTGGCCGCCGGGCTCTCCGCGCTGCGTGCGCACGGCATCGAGCTGGCCGTGGCCACCTCGAAGGGCACCCGCGGCGCCGAGGCCCTGCTCGACGTGCTCGGCATCCGCGACCTGCTCGGGCCGGTCATCACCCAGGACATGGTCCGGCGCGGCAAGCCGCACCCGGAGATGGTGCTGCGGGCCGCCGCCGAGCTGGGGGTCGCGCCCTGGGAGAGCGCGTACGTCGGTGACACGGTCGGCGACATGCGGATGGCGGTCACCGCCCGGATGGAGCCGGTCGCGGTCACGTACGGGGTGGGCAGCTTCGGCGAGCTGGCGGCGGTGGCCGGTACCCGTATGTGCGGCTCCTTCAAGGACGTCGTCTCCACCATCGCCGCTGCCCGGCCCCGTCCGATGGCCGCCGCCGCGGCCCACCCGAGGAAGCGCTGAGCGCCGGCGTCAGGCGGTGGCCGCCGTCCGGCCCCCGTTCACCGCCGCCTGCACGAACTGCTCGCCCGCCGCGCGCAGTTCGGCGTGCAGCCGGCCGAAGACGTCCGCCGCGCGGCCGCCCGGCCAGCCCTCGGGCAGGAGGGGAGAGGGCAGACCGGGGTCCGCGTAGGGGAGGCGGCGCCAGGCGTCCAGCGCCAGCAGGTAGTCGCGGTACGCCGCCTCGGGGGGTACGGGACGGCGGCTCGACCAGTGGCGCAGCACCGGTTCGTGGTCGTCGAGGAAGGCGCGGTGCCGCGCGGCGATCGCGTCCAGGTCCCACCAGCGGGCCACCGCGTCGGCGGTCGGCTCGAAGCCCGCGTGCGCGCCGGTGAACAGGTCGACGTACGCCGAGAGGTGCAGCCGGCCCAGGGTGTGCCGGGTCTCGTCGTACAGATGGGCCGGGGCGATCCACACACCCGGCGCGGCGGTGCCGAAGCCCAGCCGGGCCAGCCGGGAGCGCAGCAGGTGCCGCTTGTGGCGCTCCTGTTCGGGCACCGAGAAGACGGCCAGGACCCAGCCGTCTGAAAGTCCGGGCTCCGGGCGGCCGTAGATCCGCCGGTCGCCGTCGTCCAGCAGCTGGTGCGCCGCCTCCGAGAGCCCGTACGCGGCGGCCCCCGCCTCCGTACGGGCGGCGACGAGCAGGCCGCGCCGCTTGAGCCGGGAGACCGCCGAGCGCACCGACGGCGGATCGACGCCCAGCACTCCGAGCAGCCGGATCAGCGCGGCGACCGGCACCGGGCCCGGCACCCCGCCGGGGCCGTTCTCGGCGGCGCGCCCGTACGCACCGTAGAAGGTGACGATCAGGGACCGCGGCGTGCGCTGCGCGTACTGGTCGCTCACGTGGTCGTTTCCCGCCTTGTCATGCTCCGGCCCCCGGCCACGGGGGCGCGCACGGACGGCTGCCGGGCCGTGGCCGCTCCGGGCGCGATCGTAGCCGCAGCGGCCGGGGCGCGGTACGGCGGGACCTCGGACCGCTGTCACCGGCCCGGCCGGTCACGGCGTACGGTCCGGGCCGCCCGTACCGCCCGCGCGCAGCCGGAAGCGCTGGAGCTTGCCGGTCGGCGTCCGGGGCAGCGCGTCGTGGAAGACGATCTCGCGCGGGCACTTGTACGGTGCGATGGCCGCCTTGGTGAACGCGCGCAGCGCCGCGACCGTTTCCGGGCCGCGCGGCACGCCCTGCCGCAGTACGAGATGGGCCACCACGACCTGGCCGCGCTCCGCGTCGGGCCGCCCGACCACCGCCGCCTCGGCCACATCGGGATGGCGCAGCAGCGCGTCCTCCACCTCGGGACCGGCGACGTTGTACCCGGCCGAGATGATCATGTCGTCCGCCCGTGCCACATAGCTGAAGTAGCCGTCCGCGTCCCGGACATAGGTGTCGCCGGTCAGGTTCCAGCCGTCGCGCACGTACTCCCGCTGCCGCTCGTCCGCCAGGTAGCGGCAGCCCGTCGGGCCGCGCACCGCGAGCAGCCCCGGCGTCCCGTCCGGCACCGGCCGTCCGTCCGCGTCGACCACCCGCGCCTCGAACCCCGGCACCGGCAGTCCCGTGCTCCCCGGCCTGACCTGCTCGTCCGCGGCCGATATGAAGATGTGCAGCAGCTCCGTCGCGCCGATGCCGTTGATGATGCGCAGCCCGGTGGCCTGCTCCCACTCCCGCCAGGTCGCCGCGGGCAGATTCTCGCCCGCCGACACACAGCGCCGCAGCGAGGACACGTCGTGCGCGGCCAGCTTCGGCAGCATCACCCGGTAGGCGGTCGGCGCGGTGAACAGCACGGAGACGCGGTGCCGCGCGATGTCGCGCAGCAGCTGTTCGGGCCCGCCCCAGTCGGCCAGGTACGCCGAGGCCCCGGCCCGCAGCGGGAAGATCACCAGGCCGCCGAGCCCGAAGGTGAAGCCGAGCGGCGGGCTCCCGGCGAACACGTCGTCCGGCGTGGGGCGCAGCACCCGCGCGGAGAAGGTGTCGGCGATGGCCAGCACATCGCGGTGGAAGTGCATACAGCCCTTGGGCCGCCCGGTGGTCCCCGAGGTGAAGGCGATCAGCGCCACATCGTCGGACGCGGTCGCCACCGCCTCGTACGCGGCCGGTTTGCCCCCGGCACGCCGCACCAGGTCGTCCGGCCCGTCCCCGCCGTACGGGGTGATGCGCAGCCCCGGCACCCCGGCGGCCACCAGATCGTCCAGCACCCGTGCGTCGCACAGCGCGTGCCCCACCCGGGCCAGGCTGCAGAGGGTGGCCAGCTCCTTCGGGCGCTGCGTGGCCAGCACGGTCACGGCCACCGCGCCCGCCTTCATGACGGCCAGCCAGCAGGCGGCCAGCAGGGGAGTGGTGGGGCCGCGTAACAGGACCCGGTGGCCGGGGAGCACGCCGAGGTCGTCGGTGAGCACATGCGCGATGCGGTTGACCCGTTCCCGCAGCTCCCCGTACGTCCAGACGGTGCCGTCCGCGTCCCGGAAGGCGGGGCGGCCGTGTCCCCACCGCTCGGCGGAGGCGTCCAGCAGTTCGGCACCGCAGTTGAGCCGGTCCGGGTAGCCGAGGTCCGTGAGGTGCGGCCACCGGTCGGCCGGGGGGAGGTGATCGCGGGAGAAGGTGTCGGTGTGTGCCGACGGCGTCAGTTCCATGCCGGTGTGCCCCCTTGCGGACGACGGTGGGGACGAGCAGAACCGGTCGCCGGACAAGAAGAGCCGGTCAAGTGCGGGTCGTTCCTTCCGGGGTGTGCCCGGGTACTGCCGTGCCGGTCCGCCGTCAGCGTAACGTGTTCGTGACGGCAGTCAACAGAGCGCGATACGCTCCGGCGGCGCGGCCGGTACGCGGCACGGTGACCGGCGGCGCCGTACGGACCCGAGCGAACCGCCCGGCAGCCCCGGGCCCGAGACGAGGGAGCCGCCCGTGACCGCATTCGCGCTGGGCCCGCGGGAACTGAAGTGGTGCGCCGAGCTGCGCGCGCTGACCGCCGAACGGCTGCGCCCGCTGGCGGACCGCGGCGAGCCGGGCCGCGTGAACCGCCCGCTGGTCGCGGCCCTCGGCGAACTGGGTCTGCTGCGCCGCCTGTTCCCCGCCGAAGGCCCGGTACGCGCCCTCGACCTGTGCCTGCTGCGGGAGTCCCTGGCCCAGGAATCCACCGAAGCCGAGACCGCGCTCGCGCTCCAGGGCCTGGGCACGTACCCGGTCGTCCAGTCCGGTACGGAGCAGCAGCGGGCGCGCTGGCTGCCGGAGGTGGTCGCGGGCCGCGCGGTGTCCGCCTTCGCGCTGAGCGAGCCGGACGCGGGCTCGGACGCCGGCGCGCTCGCCCTGGCCGCCGAGCCGGACGGCCCGCCGGACGCCGGCCGCTGGCGGCTGACCGGCGAGAAGTGCTGGATCTCCAACGCGCCGGAGGCCGACTTCGCCACCGTCTTCGCCCGCACGGGCGGCGGCGCCGGATCCCGCGGCATCACCGCCTTCCTGGTCCCCGCCGACCGCCCCGGCCTATCCGGCGCCCCGCTGGACATGCTCAGCCCGCACCCGATCGGCACCCTGGTCTTCGACGGCGTACCGGTCACCCGCGACGACGTGGTGGGCGAGCCGGACCGCGGCTTCGGCGTCGCGATGCGCACGCTCAACCTCTTCCGGCCGAGCGTCGGCGCGTTCGCGGTCGGCATGGCCCAGGCGGCCCTGGACGCCGCCCTGGCCCACGCCGCCGACCGCACCGCCTTCGGCGGCCCCCTCAAGGACCTCCAGGCCGTCTCCCACCAGCTCGCCGAGACCGCCACCCGTATCGAGGCCGCCCGCCTCCTCGTCTACGCCGCGGCCACCGCGTACGACAACGGCGCCCCCGACATCGCCAAACGCTCCGCCATGGCCAAACTCCTGGCCACCGAAACCGCCCAGCAAGCCGTCGACACCGCCGTCCAGTTCCACGGCGCCCGCGCCCTGCACCGCGGCCACCTCCTCGAACACCTCTACCGCGAGGTCCGCGCGCCGCGCATTTATGAGGGGGCTACGGAGGTGCAGCGGTCGATCATCGCGAGGGAGCTTTATCGAGAAGGGTGAGGGGGCGGGCGCCTCTGTGCCGAAAACGCCCTAGCGGTGCCGGAACTCCGCCCCCCGCTTCTCCACGAACGCCGCCATCCCCTCCTTCTGGTCCTCCGTGGCGAACACCGCGTGGAACAGCCGGCGCTCGAAGCGGACGCCTTCGGCGAGGGTGGTTTCGAAGGCGCGGTTGACGGCCTCCTTGGCCATCATCGCCACCGGCGCGGACATCGCGGCCACCTGCTCCGCCACGGCGCGGGCCTCGGTCAGCAGGTCGGCGGCGGGCACGATCCGGGAGACCAGGCCGGCCCGTTCGGCCTCCGCCGCGTCCATCGTGCGGCCGGTCAGGCACAGTTCCATCGCCTTGGCCTTGCCCACGGCGCGGGTCAGCCGCTGTGAGCCGCCGATGCCGGGGATGACGCCGAGCTTGATCTCGGGCTGGCCGAAGACCGCGGTGTCGGCGGCGAGCAGGATGTCGCAGAGCATGGCCAGCTCGCAGCCGCCGCCCAGGGCGTGCCCGGCCACCGCCGCGACAGTCGGTGTGCGCAGGTCGCCCAGCCGGTCCCAGGCGGTGAACCAGTCGCTGAGATACATGTCCATGTACGACTGCGGCCGCATCTCCTTGATGTCGGCCCCGGCCGCGAACGCCTTCGGCGATCCCGTGATGATGATGCAGCCGATGTCCGGGTCGCGGTCCAGCTCCGCGGTCGCCGCCACGACCTCGTTCATCACCTGGAGGTTGAGGGCGTTGAGTGCCTTGGGGCGGTTGAGGGTGAGCAGCGCGGTGCGGCCGGTGCGTTCGAGGAGGATCGTCTCGTACGGCTGAGCCTTGGTGTCGGCCGGGATGGTGCCGGCCGGGATGGTGCCGGCCGGGATGGTGCCGGCCGGGATGGTGTCGGTCATGCGGACGTCCCGTTCTGCTCGGTCTGCTGTGGTTTCGGTGCGCCGCCGGACTGCTGCCTGATCGTTCGGATGATCCCGGAGAAGTCCTCCGCCGCGCCGCGCCCCTCGGCGAACGCCGCGTACAACTCGGCCGCGCGCAGGCCGAGTTCGGCCTGCACGCCGCCCGCGCGGACCGCGTTCGCGGCTAGGCCCAGATCCTTGGCCATCAGCGGTGCCGCGAAGCCGGGGCGGTAGTCGCGGTTGGCGGGGCTGGCCGGCACCGGGCCCGGCACCGGGCAGTTGACGCTGAGTGCCCAGCACTGCCCGCTCGCCGTGGACGCCACGTCGTACAGGGCCTGATGGGACAGGCCCAGGCTCTCGCCGAGGACGAACGCCTCGCTGACTCCGATCATCGAGATGCCGAGGATCATGTTGTTGCAGATCTTCGCGGCCTGTCCGGCGCCCGCCGCGCCGCAGTGCACCGCCCTCCGGCCCATCGCGGCGAGCAGCGGTTCGGCCCGCGCGAACTCGGCCGCGCCGCCGCCCGCCATGAACGTCAGCGTGCCCGCTTCGGCCCCGACCACGCCGCCCGAGACCGGTGCGTCCAGTGCCTGGTGCCCCGCGCGTACGGCGGCTTCGTGGGCGGCGCGGGCGTCGGCCACGTCGATGGTCGAGCAGTCCACGAACAGGGTGCCGGGGCGGGCCGCGGCGAGCAGACCGCCGTCCTCGTAGAGCGCCAGGACGTGGCGTCCGGCGGGCAGCATGGTGATCACCACGTCCGCGTCCGCCGCGGCCGCGGTCGCCGACGGGGCGGGCCCGACACCGGCCTCGGCAGCCGCCGCCAGCGTCTCCGGTACGAGGTCGAAACCGGTCACCCGGTGACCGGCCTCGACCAGGTTGGCCGCCATCGGCCCGCCCATGTTGCCGAGTCCGATGAACCCGACCGTGCCGGTCCCGTTGTCCGCCGATGCGCTCACCACGGCACCTCCTGTGTACCGGCACCGTCGGCGAGCCCCAGCTCGTCGTCGCCGAGCGGTGCGAAGAACCGGGCCACGTCCTCGTCCGTGACCTCGGCGAGGGTGGCGGGGGACCAGCGCGGCGTACGGTCCTTGTCGATCACCTGGGCGCGGATGCCCTCGACCAGGTCCGGTGCGGACAGCGCCGCGCACGAGACGCGGTACTCCTGGTCCAGGACGCGTTCCAGCGGCCCCAGGTCACGGGCCCGGCGCAGCGCGGCCAGGGTCACCTTCAGCGCGGTGGGGGACTTGGCGAGGATCGTCTCGGCGGCCTCCTTGGCCTCCGGGACGCCGCTGCCGAGCAGCCGGTCCACGATCTCCTCGACGGTGCCGGCCGCGTAGCAGTGGTCGATCCACTCCCGGTGGGCCGCCAGTTCGCCGCCCGGCGCGTCCTGTACGTAGCGGGGCAGCACCTCGGGCACCGGCGCGGCGGCGAGGTCCGCCACCAGCCGCGCCACCCGCTCCGACGGGACGAAGTGGTCGGCGAGCCCGCACAGCAGCGCGTCCCCGGCCCTGACCGGCGCGCCGGTCAGCGCCAGATGGGTGCCCAGTTCGCCGGGCGCCAGCCCCAGCAGATACGTACCGCCGACGTCAGGTACGAAGCCGATGCCGGTCTCGGGCATGGCGACCTTGGACCGTTCGGTGACGATCCGGACGCTGCCGTGCGCCGAGACGCCGACGCCGCCGCCCATCACGATGCCGTCCATGACGGCGACGTACGGCTTGGGATAGCGCGCGATACGGGCGTTGAGCCGGTACTCGTCACGCCAGAACGCCGCGGACGCCGCGCCGCCGCCGGACCGCGCGTCCTCGTGGATGGCGCGGATGTCCCCGCCCGCGCACAGCCCGCGCTCACCCGCGCCGCCGATCACCACGGTCTCCACCGCCGGGTCGTGCTCCCACCCGGCCAGCGCCGCGCCGATCCGGCGCACCATGGTGTGGTCGAGGGCGTTGAGGGCCTTGGGGCGGTTGAGGGTGAGGTACGCCGCGCGGCCTTCGGTCCGCAGGAGTACGCAGTCGCCGGGCGTCGCAGAGCCGTCGCGTACAGGGGTGCCGGTCATCGGGCGGCCCCCGTCCCGGTCTTGGTACGGCCGCCGCCGGCCCCCGCTCCGGTCAGCCCGCGGGCCACGATCAGGCGCATGATCTCGTTCGTCCCTTCCAGGATCCGATGGACACGAAGATCGCGGACGATCTTCTCCATGCCGTATTCACTCAGGTAGCCGTAGCCGCCGTGCAGTTGCAGCGCGCGGTCGGCGACGGAGTAGCCCGTGTCGGTGGCGAACCGCTTGGCCATCGCGCACAGCTGTGGCGCCTGCGGATCGCCCCGGTCCAGTGACTCGGCCGCCTGCCGCACCAGCGCGCGGGCGGCGGCCAGCTCCGTCGCCATGTCGGCGAGGCGGAATTGCAGCGCCTGTGCGTCCAGCAGCCGCCCGCCGAACGCCTCCCGGTCCGCGAGGTACGCCTGCGCCGCGTGCAGGGCGCTCTGCCCACCGCCGAGGGAGCAGGCGGCGATGCCGAGCCGGCCGCCGTTCAGGCCGCTCATCGCGATGCGGAAACCGTCGCCCTCCGCGCCGAGCCGCCGATCGGCGGGGACACGCACCTCGTCGAGGATCACCTGCCGGGTGGGCTGCGCGTTCCAGCCCATCTTCTTCTCGTTCGGGCCGAACGAGAGCCCCGGATCGTCCCGCTCGACGATGAACGCGGAGATGCCGCCCGGACCGTCCTCGCCGGTACGGGCCATCACCACGTACACCCGCGAGGTCCCGGCACCGGAGATGAACTGCTTGACGCCGGTGAGCACATAGTCGTCGCCGTCGCGCACCGCGCGGGTGCGCAGCGCCGCCGCGTCGGACCCGGCGCCCGGCTCGGTCAGGCAGTAGCTGCCCAGGTCCGCCATCGAACACAGGCCGGGCAGCAGGCGGGCGCGCTGCGCCTCGTCGCCGTACCGGTCGATCATCCAGGCGACCATGTTGTGGATGGACAGATAGCCCGCGATGGACGGGCAGGCGGTGGCCAGCACCTCGAAGACCAGCACGCCGTCCGCCCGGCTCAGCGCGGAGCCGCCGGACCGCTCCCGTACGTAGATCCCGCCGAGCCCCAGCGCGGCGGCCCTGCGCAGCACGTCCACGGGGAAGTGCTTGTCCTGGTCCCAGGCCACGGCGTGCGGCGCGATGTGCTCCTGCGCGAAGTCCAGCGTCGTCTCCACGATGGCGAGCTGGTCCGGGGTGAGGGATGCGGTCGTGGTGGCGGTGGTCATGACGCTCATCGCGCTCAGCCCATCGTCGGGATGGTGAAGCTCGCGCCTTCCTTGACCCCGGAGGGCCAGCGCGAGGTGACGGTCTTGGTGCGGGTGCAGAAGCGGATCGCGTCCGGGCCGTGCTGGTTCAGGTCGCCGAAGCCGGACCGCTTCCAGCCGCCGAAGGTGTGGTACGCGACCGGCACCGGGATCGGGACGTTGACGCCGACCATGCCGGTGTTCACCCGGCGGCCGAAGTCCCGTGCGGTGTCCCCGTCCCGGGTGAAGATCGCCACGCCGTTGCCGTACGGGTGCTCCGTGGGCAGCCGCACCGCCTCCTCGTAGTCCGCCGCCCGTACCACCGACAGCACCGGCCCGAAGATCTCCTCCTGATAGATGCGCACGTCCGGGGTGACCCGGTCGAAGAGCGAGGCGCCCGCGAAGAAGCCGTCCTCGTGGCCGGGCAGCGTGAAGCCCCGACCGTCCACGACCAGTTCGGCGCCCTCCGTGACGCCGAGGTCGACATACGCGCGCACCCGGTCCAGCGCGTCCCGGCCGACCAGCGGCCCGAAGTCGGCGTGCGGGTCGTCGCTGCGGCCGATGCGCAGCGTGCCGATCCGCTCCTTGAGCCGCGCCACCAGCGCCTCGGCCGTCTCCTCGCCCACCGGTACGGCGACCGAGACCGCCATGCAGCGCTCGCCCGCCGACCCGTACCCGGCGCCGACCAGCGCGTCCACCGCCTGGTCGAGGTCGGCGTCCGGCATCACGATCAGGTGGTTCTTGGCGCCGCCGAAGCACTGGGCGCGCTTGCCGTGCGCCGCGGCGGTCGCGTAGATGTGCGCGGCGACGGGCGTCGAGCCGACGAAGCCCAGCGCCTCGACGCGCGGGTCCTCCAGCAGCGTGTCCACCGACTCCTTGCCGCCGTGCACGACGTTGAGGACACCCGGCGGCAACCCCGCCTCCAGGAACAGTTCGGCCAGCCGCAGCGGCACCGACGGCGCCCGCTCGGACGGCTTGAGCACGAACGCGTTGCCGCAAGCGAGGGCCGGTGCGGCCTGCCACAGCGGGATCATCGCGGGGAAGTTGAACGGGGTGATCCCGGCGACCACACCGATGGGGCGGCGCAGCGAGTGCACATCGATGCCGGTCCCCGCGTTGTCGGTGAACTCGCCCTTGAGCAGGTGCGGGATACCGGCCGCGAACTCCACCACCTCCAGCCCGCGCTGAAGATCGCCGTGCGCGTCCGGGATCGTCTTGCCGTGCTCGCCCGACAGCAGCCGGGCCAGCGACTCCCGCTCGCCCTCGACCAGGCGCAGGAATTCGAGCAGCACCCGGGCGCGCCGCTGCGGGTTCCACTCGCCCCACTCCGGCTGTGCCGCCGCCGCGTCGGCGATCGCGGCCGTCGTCTCGTCCCGGTCCGCGAGCGGGACGCGGGCCTGCACGGTGCCGGTGTTGGGGTCGTACACATCGCCGTATGCACCCGATGTTCCCGGTGTGTGCTTGCCGCCGATGAAATGGGTCAGTTCTCGGACCATGGGAGCCTGCTCTCGTCAGGTGAGACCCGGGGATGGCACGGCCGGGCGCGCGAGCGGCGCGGAGGGCGCGCGGCACGCGGCGGGGCCGTGGGACGCGAAAGGCGTGGAACCGTCAGTCCGCGGGCGGTGCCGCGGGCCGGGCCGGATCACCTGGGCCGTGGGTACGCACCGGTGCCATGCGTGTCTGCTCCATCCTCGTGGACAACACGGAAGAAACACCCGCGGCCGGTATCCTGGCTTCCGGATCACCGCGCGCCGCCCGCCTTCCCGACGCGTTCGCGTCAGTGGCGTCCTGCTCGGCGGCGCACTCCCCGGTCACAGTGGCGGGACCGCGCCGGTTTCGCACCGGCTTCCCTGCACCGCGGGCCGTGCTCACGAACATATAGTTGGACGCCCTAGTAAGTCCAGAGCGGCCGGCCGCCGGCCTCAGTCCCCCCGCACCGGATACGGCACGAACGTGCTGCGGTTCTCGTCGATGACCAGTGCCCGGCCGAGCGGCGGCACGGACCGCTGCGGGCACTCCAGCCGTTCGCAGACCCGGCAGCCCATGCCGATCGGCGTGGCCGCCGCGGCGTTGTCCAGGTCCAGCCCGTCGGAGTAGACGAGCCGCGACGCGTGCCGGATCTCGCAGCCCAGGCCGATGGCGAAGGTCTTGCCCGGATCGCCCCAGCCGCCGCGGTGCCGGGTGACCGTACGCGCCGTCCACAGATAGCGGCGGCCGTCCGGCATCGCCGCGATCTGCACATGGATGCGGCTGGGCGCGGTGAACGCCTCGTAGACGTTCCACAGCGGGCACGTGCCGCCCGCCCGCGAGAAGTGGAAGCCGGTCGCGGACTGTCGCTTGGACATGTTGCCCGCCCGGTCGACCCGTACGAACGAGAACGGCACCCCGCGCCGGCGCGGCCGCTGCAAGGTGCTCAGCCGGTGGCACACCGTCTCGTAGCCGAGGCCGAAGCGGTCGGTCAGCCGCTCGATGTCGTACCGCAGTTCCTCCGCCGCGGCGTGGAACGGCCCGTACGGCAGCACCAGCGCCGCCGCGAAGTAGTTGGCCACGCCGATCCGGGCCAGCGACCAGGTGGCCGACCCCTCCTCGAAGTCCTCCGAGGCGGGCCGCGACAGCTCGTCACCGGCCTCCAGCAGGGCCAGCTGGGTCGCCATGCGGAAGGCCCGCTGGCCGGGGCGCAGCCCCGCCGACAGGCGCAGCACCCGGGCGGCCGGGTCGTAGTGGTGCAGCGGCCCGTCGGGGGTGTCGAGGATGCGTACGCCGTGCCGCTCGGTGAGCCGGGCGGCCAGCGCGCGCCCCACCTCGCCGGGGCGGATGCCCAGTTCGGCGGCGAGCGCCTCGGCGGCGGTATCCGCTTCGTGCAGATAGTTCTGCCGCCGGTAGAAGAACTCGCGGATCTCCTCGTGCGGCGACAGCGGCGCGGCCGGGTCGGCAGTCCCGTCCCGCCCCTCCGCCACCTCCGCCAGCCGCTCGGTCAGCGCCCGGTTGCGCCGCCCCAGATCCAGCAGGACGGAGGCCACGGCGGGCTGCCGCGAGGCGAGTTCGGACAGCTCGGCGGGGGAGACCTGGGCGGCGGCCAGCTCGTCGGCCAGCGCCTCGCGCAGGTCCGCCAGCACGCGGCTGGTGTCCCGCTCGGCGAAGAACCCCGGGTCCACCCCGAACGCCTCGGTCAGCCGCAGCAGTACGGGCACGGTCAGCGGCCGCGAGTCGTGCTCCATCTGGTTCAGGTAGCTGGGCGAGATGGCCAGTATGCGGGCCAGCGCGGCCTGGCTGAGCCCCCGCTCCTCCCGCAGCCGGCGCAGCCGCGCCCCGGCGTAGATCTTGCTCACGGTGCCCCCTCCGTCGCTGCCGCGCGGCACACCTTAGTGGCCGTACGGGTGGCGGGGCTTCGCAACCTTGGCAGAAAGGGGTGGGAGACGGGCAGATCTCTGCTGCGGGGGCGGTTGGCGACACCAGGCGCTCAGAGGGCGGAGATTCGCAGCGTTCACCGGCCGGGGCATGGCCGACGGTGGCCGGACGGGCGCCGAGAGCCCCGCGATACCTGCGGCGTTACCGCTCCGCCTCGTCCCACGCCGTGCCGAGAAGGCCCGCGTGGCTGGTCAGCAGGGCGACGAGGGCGGCGGTCACCCGGGGGTCCCACCCGTCGGCCGGTACGTCCAGCTCGAAGTCCTCCACGCCGCTCGCCCAGTCCAGGACCGGGGTCCGCCGACCGCCCGCGTACCACCGGATACGGCGCGGCATCCGGGCGCCGTCACCACTGCCCGACACCAGGCTGCCGACCGCGATGAGCACCTGAACGGGCAGGATCAGCCACCACACCCACCACCAGAAGAGCCGCCCCTTGAGGCCGACGGCGGGTTCCCGGCCGGTCTGCTGGACCGTCCAGCGGGTCCGGCCCGCGCCGTCGCTCCGGGCCGGTGCCCGCGTGACGACCGCCAGGGACGCGCCGTCCGCGTCCTGCACCTCGTAGGACGCGGGCTGCCCCTTGGCGGCGGCCCGCGTGACCACCCGTGCCAGCAGCCGTTCCCGGTACGGCGATTCCCACAGGTCGAAAGCGCGCACCCCGTCCTTGCGCGCCGTGCGGTAGGCGTCATGACCTCCGGACGGCAGATGCCGCTCGACGTACGCGACGGTCCGCGCGGCCTTGCGGTCGTACGGCGGTGTCTGGCCGACCGTCGTCCGGATCTCGCGGAACACCCGCCCGTCCGGCGGCGCTTCCCAGCGCCCGCCCCGCAGGCTCGGGTCGTACAGCCACATCGTGCTCATCTCGCGTCCCCCTGGTGGATCTTTCGCGGCAGGGGCGGACTTTACCCATACGCTTTCGGCCACTCGTATAGGGGCCGGGCACGGGGGCGGCTGAGTACGCGCCCACCGCTCCTCTGAGTACCCGCACCGATACGGCACCGCCCCGCCGCGGGAAGACTGGCGATCATGAGCACACCAGCCCCTTCGACCTCGCCCACCCCAGCCTCCGCTCCCACCGGTCTGCCGCAGAGTGACCCGTTCGCGCCCTCCAAGGCGGCCCTGCGGGTGTTCGCCGTCCTCGGCTTCCCGCTGTTCGCCGTCGCGTGGGTGCTGTTCGCGATCATCGTCCTCCACCAGGCGTACAGCGGCGACGGGGCGAGCGGGCCGCTGGCGGACGTGGCTCACGTGGCGCTGATGCTCTCCCCGGTCGCGGGCCTGGCCTCGTTCTGCATCCCCGACACTCCGGGCTACCGCGCCCGGCGCACCACCATCTGGATCCAGTACGGGCTCCTCGTCGCCGGCCCGGTGCTGGCAGCCGTCGACTTCTCCTGAGGGGCCGCCGGCCGGCAGCCGTGTGGGAGCCCTCCGGGAACGCGGGCATCCGTACGGGAACGCCGCGACGGCCCTTTTGGCCGGCAGGTGTCCCACCGGCCAAAAGGGCTGCGCGCCGCGGTCACTCCGGTACGAGCACCACCTTGAGCGCCGAGTACGGGGTCCCGGGCGCCGCGGCGAGGGCCGCGAACGCCTCCTCGTGCCGCTCCAGCGGGAAGCGGTGGGTCACCAGCCGCTCCAGCGGCAGCCACCGGGCCAGCTCGATCGCCCGGGGGAACAGCCTGCTGTTGTAGTCCCCGGCCCCGATGATCCGCAGCCCCCGCTGAAGGATCTCCAGCGGCCGTACGGTGGCCGACGCCTTGCTGTTGTAGCCCATGACGACCACACGGCCGCGCGTCGCCGCGTACGCCATGCTCTGCTCCAGCAGGTTGCCGACGGTGTCGATGACCACGTCACCGCGTCCGGCGAGGTCCGGGTCGTCCGGCGGATGCACGGTGACCCGGCCGCCGAAGTCCTCGGCGAACACCGCACGGCACAGCTCCTGCCGGTACGGGTCCGGCTCGGTCAGCAGGACCCGGGCGCCGTAGTACTGGGCCGCCATCGCGCAGACCACGCCGACCGGGCCGCCGCCGACGATCACCGCGGTCTCACCGGCCCGCAGACGGCCCGCCTCGACGTTGTTCAGCGCGCAGGCCAGCGGCTCCACGCCCACCGCCCGGTCGAAGTCCATGTCCTCGGGCACGGCGTGCACGAACCGTTCGGGCAGCCGGATGAACTCGGCGAACGCGCCGTCCAGGTCGAGCCCGACCTCCGTACCGGCCTTGTTGGCGCAGGAGTCCCAGTGCCCGCGCAGACAGGACGGACAACTGCCGCAGTACAGCGTCGGGTTGATGACGACCCGGTCGCCCGGCTTGTGCGCGGTGACCGCGGACCCCACCTCATCGACGGTACCGACCGCCTCGTGCCCCATCACCACGCCCGGCTCGGCGGGGAACTTGCCCACCAGCACGCTGCGGTCGGTGCCGCAGATGCCCGTCTGCACGACCCGCACCACCACGTCGTCGGGCGCCGTGGCCGCCGGCTTCGGGTGGTCGACCAGCGACACCGTGCGCCGCCCGGTCAGGACCAGGGCCTTCATCGCGTACCTCCTGAGGTCGTGGGGGCGGCGCCCGGAATGTCCCACCGGATGGCGCCGAGCAGTTCCTTGTGCAGCTGGGGCGTTGCCGCCGCGACGCACGACTTCTGGTTCATCGGGCCCAGGTCGAGCAGTGCGGTGGTGCCCAGGTCGCCGCCGTACGCGTCGGTGATGGTGACCCCGCTGCGCTGGGCGAGGTAGACCGCGGCGGCGATGTCGTACGGGAACAGGTGCAGGATCGATCCGCGCCCGGCCTCCAGGAAGGCCGCCTCGGTCCCGGGGTGGTCGCGCAGCACGCGGTTGCCGATGTCCACGTACGCGTCGAGCTGACCGGTGATGATGCGCGAGATCGAGAACGTGGCGCTGTTGAAGACGAAGACGCCGCCGGTGTTCGCGGACCGGTCCACCAGGTGTCCGTAGGCCGCCGTCATCAGGTGCATCGGATGGCCGTTGAACTCGATCGACCAGAACATCTTCGCCGGGTCGGTGGTACGGCTCAGTCGCGGCAGCGCGTGCGGGAACCCGCCGTACGACAGCCCTTCGTCGTCGCCGTGGATCCAGGCGCCGGACTTGATCTCCAGCAGATGGGCCGCGGTGACATCGTCCAGCGTGGGCGCGGACGACGTCAGCGGCGCCGCCGCGATCGACACCATGCCCATCTCCAGGCCCGCCGAGGTCGGCCGGGTGCCGTCGATGGGGTCCACGACCAGCACGTACTCCGGGTCGGGTGCCAGCTCGACCAGCGAACCGTCCTCCGTGTAGAGCGCGAGCGGTACGTGGGCGTGCGCGCGCAGATAATCCAGTACGGCGCGCTCGGCGACCTCGTCCACGTCGAACTGGGCGTCGCCGCCGGGCGAGTCACCGTGCACCTGCCGGACGGGTCCCCGGTCGGCGTACGCCATCAGCTCGGCTCGGACGTGCCGGCCGAGACCGGTCAGCAGCTTCTTCATCGGTGTCGTCGGCGTCATACGGACAGCTCCGCGCGGAACAGGCTCTCCAGGCGGTCGCACAGCAGCTCCGCCTGGTCGAGGGTGAGGATCAGCGGCGGCCGGATCTTGAGCACATTGCCGTAGCCGTACCGTGAGGTGCGCAGGATCAGGCCGTGCTGCCCGGCCGCGCCCGCCAGGTGGTTGGTCAGCTTGACGGCGGGCTTGCCGTCCGGGTGCGCGATCTCGAAGCCGATCATGAGGCCGACCCCGCGCACGTCCACGATGGCCGGGTAGCGGGTCCGCATGTCCGCGAGCCGGCCGAGGATGTAGTTGCCGGTGGCCCGTACGTTGGCCAGGAACTCCGGCTGCCGGACGATGTCGAGGGTGACATTGGCCGCCGCGGCCGCCAGCAGGTTGGCGCCGTAGGTGAAGGAGTGGTGCTCGGCCGGCAGACCCGCCAGCCGCTCGTTCGTCAGGATCGCCGCCACCTGGGCGCCCGAGCCGCCCAGCCCCTTGGCGGTGGTGATCGCGTCCGGCTCCACGTCGAAGTGCTGCGCCGCGAACATCCGCCCCGTACGGCCGATGCCGGTCTGGATCTCGTCGAAGATCAGCACGATGTCGTGCTCGTCGCAGAAGGCCCGTAACTTCGGGAAATAGCCGTCCGGCGGAACGATGTTGCCGCCGTTGCCGGAGATCGGCTCGACGATGACGGCGGCAACTCGACCGGTGCTGGCGTACTCCAGGAAATCCTCGATGCGGTCGACGCACATCATCCCGCAGGTGTCCGGCCGCTGCCCGTAGAAGCAACGGAAGCAGTACGGGTCCGGCACCTGGAGGGTGCGCGGAAAGAGCGAGGGGAACGGCTCCTTGCGGAACGCGTTGCCCGACATCGAGGTCATCATCATGGTCTGCCCGAGGTGGCTGCGGAACAGGGAGATGACCTCCGAACGCCCCGTGGCGTGCTGCGCCATCTTGATGGCGCCCTCATTGGCGGTCGAGCCGCCGGAGACCTTCGGATGCACCTTGGTCAGGTTCCCGGGGGAGACCTCCACGAGCCGGCGCACCAGCCCGTTGACCGGCTCGCTCTGCACGGACGAGGTGAGATGGGCGAAGACGTCCAGCTGCTCCTTCATCGCCGCGATCACGGCCGGATGGGAGTAGCCCAGGCTCAGGTTGAAGGTGGCGGAGGCGCAGTCGAGGTATTCGTTGCCGTCCTCGTCGTACAGGAAGACCCCCTCGCCACGGACCATCTTCCGGGCGCTGACCGGGTAGTAGAGCAGATCGCGGACGTTCGTGGTGTCCATGAACGGTTCTCCTTGTGAAGGCATGGTGGTGCCGTGCCGTGGTGCGCGTGGACTGCCGGGGCCGCCGGGCTGCCGGGCGTGCCGGATCGCCGCGTGGCCGGTTGTGGCGTCGTGGGGCGGGCGGCTCCGGCTGTCGACAGGCGGACGCACACCCGCGCGGCCGGACCTCGCCGGCAGCGGTGTGGGATGGATTCGTGCTGTCCGGTGCGCGGCGTGGGCTCGGGAGAGCGACGCGCGGGCCGGACGCTTCAAGCTTTGACGAGACCGACCCTAACAGGGGGCGTGTTCATTTTGGCTGATCGATTGCCAATCGGCTGGAATGCATCAGGCGGGTGTGCGGGCCACATGGTCCGGGGGGATCAGGGGAGCGCTCCTGACCTGCGTCGCGGCGGAGTTGTACGGCAGATCGAACGAGCAATTGGACGTTGGCGCAGTTCCGTCGCCGACGCGGACCGGGCCTTCGACAACACTCCAAGAAGCGGCATACGGAACAGAGCGCCATTCGTTTCGATGCCTTACGCAAAATTCAAACAGCGTTGGTGGGGCTTTGAACGGGGTTTGCGTGGACGTAGGGGAGCGGGGCGGATGGGAGGGGGGCGCGCACGGGGCCGGAAGGAGCGGCCGATTCAACGACAAGGCGCCGGGGCGGGGGTGTCAGGTTCCCCGCCCCGGCGCCGGTATGAGGGGACGCGTGCCGATGTACGGCGCGTACCCGCCGGGCTCAGTCCAACACCGGCCGCAACTGTGCCAACGACGTGAACAGATGACCCCGCATGCCCAGCGCTTCCGCCGCCCGGACGTTGGCGTCCCGGTCGTCGACGAACAGGATGCGCTCGGGCGGCAGGCCGAAGGCCGTACTGCACCATGTGTACGCGCCGGACTCCGGCTTGGCGTGGCCGAGGCGGCAGGAGAAGGCCAGGACCGGGAAGCGCTTCAGCCACTCCTGGTGTTCCTCGTAATGCGCCGCCAATTCCACCGGGATGTTCGACAGAAGGCCGATGGTGGTGCCGCGGTCCGCCAGCTGCCCGACGTACTCCACCATTTCCTCGTCGACCCGGCTCCAGCTCGCCACGTCCGCGGCGATGAGTTCCGCGATCCGCTCCTCGTCGAAATGTGTACCGAGCGCGTCGGCGACCTTCCGCCAATATTGCGTACCGTTCTGGTCGCCCCGGTCGTAAGGCTGCCGCAGATTCCAGTAACTTTCCCAGAACGCGTCACCGCATACCCCGGCCGTGTTCTCCAGCCGGTCGCAGGCGGCCGGTGACTGGTGCCGGGCGAGCACGCCGAACATGTCGAAGAGCACCGCGGTCATGACATCCCCTCCACGAATCCGCTCCCGGCGGCGAGACGCACATGGCCCACCCTGCCGACTTCTACTCACACAAGGTGCGTGTGAGTACACACGTGCCATGGTCGCATGTCAACCATCACCACCTCCGCAGACCTCCGCACCCAACGGACGGAAGGGCGAAAACTCGCACCCGGTGTGTTGATGTGCTACATCAGCGACATGAATGTCTCCGAACGCCACCGGTTCATCCTGGCCCTGCTGGCCGAACGCAACCGGGCCTCCGTGGCCGAACTCGCCCGCTCCACCAAGACGTCGGAGATGACCATCCGCCGGGACCTCGAACTCCTGGAGTCCCGGGGCGCCCTGCGCCGGGTGCACGGCGGCGCGGTCAGCACGCTGCTCAGCGGGGTGGAACCGCCGTACGCGGTACGGGCCATGGTCGGCGGCGAGACCAAGGCGAAGCTGGCCGACGTGGTGGTGCGGATGCTCAACGACGGGGAGACCGTCGCGCTGGACACCGGCACCACCGCCGTCGCCGTCGCGCACGCCATGGCGGGCCGCCGGCTGACCGTCACCCCGCTGTCCCTGCACGCGACGATGCCGCTCGCCGAACACGAGGGCATCCGCCTGCTGCTCCCCGGCGGCCAGGTCCGGCCCGGCGAGCTGTCCTTCTACGGGGAGACGGCGCTGCGCACCTTCGAGGACCTGCGGTACGACACCTTCATCCTCGGGTGCTGCGGCGTGGACGCGGCCAACGGCGCGACCGCCTACAACCTGGACGACGTACACGTGAAGCGGGTGGCCGCGCGGGCGGCCCGGCGCATCATCCTGGTGGCCACCGCGGAGAAGCTGGGGCGGGTGGCGCTCGGCCGCATCTGCTCGGTCGAACAGCTCGACGTGGTGGTGACCGACGCGGCCCAGGGCACGCCGGTGGTGGAGGAAATGCGCGCGGCGGGCGTGAACATCGTCCACGTGTGACGCTCCGTTGCCCACTGCCGGGAGGGTGTCGAGAACCCGCTCACAGCCTTCCCGAACATACATGATGTGCGTTACGGTCACCGATGATGAGCGAATCGACTGCACCAGCCACCGGAGCGCCTGACGGGTCGCCCGGCGGGAGGCCCGCCGGGTCCCCCCTCGCGCCTTCCCTCTCCTCTCCCTCCGGGACACCGCCGTCCCGGCGCCTGCGCACCGCACGCGCCTGCACCTTCATGGCCTTCGCCCTCAACGGTTTCGTGATGGGGATGTGGATCGTGCACATCCCCGCGATCGAGCACCAGGTCGGCATCACCCATGCCGTACTGGGCTGGATGCTGCTCTTCCTGGGCGGCGGCGCCTTCGCGGGCATGCAGGTCTGCGGGGCGCTGGCCGACCGCTTCGGCAGCCGCGCCATCGTGCTGGCCGGCGGCGCCCTGTGCAGCGCCATGGTCGTCCTCCCGGGCCTGGCGGACTCGCCCTGGACCCTGGCGGCGGCCCTCCTCGCCCTCGGCTTCGGCAACGGCTGCCTGGACGTCAGCATGAACACCCAGGCTGTTCAGGTCGAGCGCGGTTACGGCCGTCCGGTGATGTCGGCCTTCCACGCGGTGTTCTCGGTCGGCGGCGTCATCGCGTCGCTCGTCGGCGCCCGCACCATCAGCTGGGACTGGCGCCCCTCCGCCACCCTCGCCGCCGTCGCGGTGACCGGCGTACTGATCACCTTCGCCCTGGTCCCCGGCATGCTGCCCCCCGAACGTTCCTCACCAGCCACGAATCCCTCGCAGACCGGCGCCGCCACCAAACGCCGCACACCCTCCCAGGTCTGGGCACTGGGCGTACTCGCCCTGCTGCTCATGCTGTGCGAAGGCGTGGCGAACGACTGGAGTGTGCTCCACCTCAAGGACGTCCTGGACGCGCCCGCCGCCACGGCCGCCCTGGCATACGGCGGTTTCGCCACCGCCATGACCGTCGGCCGTTTCCTCACCGACCGCGTGGTGGGGCGTTTCGGCCGGGTTTTCATCGTCCGGTACGGCGCGGGCCTCGCGGCGCTCGGCCTCGCCGCCGCCGCACTGTCCCCCTGGATACCCCTGGCCCTCCTCGGCTGGACCCTCTTCGGAATCGGCCTCTCCGGCTGCATTCCGCAGTTCTTCACCGCGGCCGGCAACGTGGACCCGGAATCGTCGGGCGCGAACGTCTCCAGAGTGGCCGGCCTGGGCTACATAGGAATGCTGGCAGGCCCGGCAATCATCGGCCCCCTCACCCACCTCGTCCCCCTGAACCTGGCCTTCTTCCTCCCCGCAGCATTCTGCGTAACCGCAGCCTTCTCCGCGGGAATCCTCCGCCCGGCCCGCAGCGAGTCCCCCCAGGCCAAGACATGACGAGCCCCCGAACCCTCGCCGACTACTTACCCAAACAACAAATCCACCCCCACGCCCAGGCAAGCACCGCCAACGAACTCGTGAAGATCCTGACTCACGACCTCCACGCCGCAGGAACCATCTCCCACCCCCGCACCTTCACCCGCGCACTACACACCTGCCTGACCCACGGCACGCACGGCTTCCACGGCATCGCCCTGCTGACCGCCCGCAACCGCACCGTCAACACCCCGGCGGCAGCCTTCGCGCGAATATCACCGGAACTCGCCTGGCACGGCGCCGACAACCACCAGGTCCGCGACATCTTCCTCCTAACAGCCCCCCACAAACCAAAACCCCACCCCAACTACACCCAGGCATACTCCACCCTCGCCCGCCACACCGCCCACGCCGGCTTCCGCCGCATGCTGGCTGCGGCTCGTACGGCGGACGAACTGTATGAACTGTTCCGCTTGATCCGGTGATCGAGGGCCCCGAGCTCTTGTGAGCCCTGCCGTTCCGGTAGTGGGGCGCCTTATGATCGCTGCACCGCGTACGAGGGGGGCTCGGGATGGCGGCAGGCGGATCGGCGTCGCGGAGGGCGCAAGAGGCGCGGCGACAGGAGCGGCTGCTGCGGGAGCAGTGGCAGTCCGCCCGCCGGCAGGCTCAGCAATGGGAAGCGGCGAGCGAGGGCGAACGGCGGATCGCGGCGCAGCTGCTGGTGCTGACGGAGCGCGGGTGGCGCCTGCTCGTGGACCGTCGATGGCCGGGGACCCGCACCGGCAATGTGGACATGTTGCTGGTGGGCCCCGGCGGTGTCTTCGTCATCGACGTGAAGAACTGGCGCTCTGCGCCCGAGGTATCGGACGGGAGACTCTGTGCCGGAGGCGAGCGGCGGGACGAGCACGCGGCAAAGCTGCTCGCGGTGACGAAAGCCGCCGAAAGCGCGGTCGCGTCGCTGGGTATGTCTCCCGTGGCGGTTCAGCCGCTCATGGTGTTCGCGGGGCACCGGGTCGACACCGCCCTCGGCCGTATCCGGCTCCTGGGGGAACACGAGATCGGTCCTGCGCTGCTGTCGGAGTGCCGCAGACTGCGTACGGAGTCGGTCCGTGCGATGGCCGACCACCTGGAACGGGTCTTCCCCGATTACGAAGGATCGGCCGTCACGAACAAGGCGCCACCGACACCCGTGACCCAGCAACAGGTCATGGCCGACGGCCTGTTGGACCTTGAAAGCCTGCGGGATGCGGCGCTGGAGGGGGCGTTGCGGGCCCCGATCGAGCAGTGGATGACCTTCCTGCACCCCGACCAGGTCGCACTGGTGCGCCGCAACTGGTCGGGCCCGGCGCGCATCAGCGGTCCGGCGGGCACGGGCAAGACGGTGGTCGGGCTGCACCGGGCGGTCCACCTGGCCAAGCGCACCGGCGGCCGGATTCTCTACGTCACGTTCGCCAACAACCTGCCCCGCGTGCAGGGCACCTTCCTCAAGGCCATGTCCCCGGCAGTCGCGGACCGGGTGGATTTCCGCAGCCTGCACTCCTGGGCGCAGGAATTCCTGCATGCGCGCGGCGTCCCCGTACGGCTCCACGGGGACAAGGCCGAGACCGCCTTCAGCCTCGCCTGGAAGCACGTCGGGCGCGGTAGCCGCCTGGCCGAGATCGATCCGCGGCCGGGCTACTGGCGGGAGGAGATCGACCACGTCATCAAGGGCCGTGGCATCACCACCTTCGAGGAGTATGCGAGCGTGCCCCGGCGCCGGCGCCGGACGGTCCTGCGCAGGGCGCACCGACAGGCGGTGTGGGAGCTGTACGAGGCGTACGAGTCGCGGCGCACCGAGCGGGGTGTGCACGACTTCAACGACGTGCTCTCCCTCGCGCTGGCGGAAGCGAGGCGTCACGCGGACCGGTCCCCGTACACGTCCGTCATCGTGGACGAGGTCCAGGACCTCACACTTGTCGGCGTCCGCCTCCTGCACGCGCTCGTCGGTGACGCCTCCAACGGGCTGCTCCTCGTCGGTGACGGCCAGCAGGCCGTATATCCGGGCGGATTCCGCCTCGCCGAGGCCGGCGTCGATATCCGCGGTGACCGCGGACAGGTACTGAAAACCAACTACCGCAACAGCAAACAGGTTCTGGACGCCGCGCTCACGGTCGTGGCCGACGACGCTTTCGAGGACATCGACGGCTTGCGTACACCCGGCCGCCGCGAGGTCGACCTCACTTACCACGACGGGCGGGTCGTCCGTGTGACGAAGCCGACCATGGACGCACACGACCAGGCGCTCCTGGATGCCCTGCGCGCCCTGCGGGACGGGGCACGAGCCGATGCCGCCGTGCTGTGCCCGTCCATGCGGGCCATCGACCACTACCAGCGGCTGCTGAGCCAGGGGGACATCCCGGTATGCCTGCTGGAACACTACGACGGCCGCGCCGTCGACTCGGTGAAGCTCGGTACGTACCGCAGGGCCAAGGGCCTTGAGTTCAAGTACGTCTATCTGCCCCAGCACGACGCCGCCCTGGCGAACGAAGCGGCTACCGGCGGCTGCGGCACCACGGGGGTCCCCGAAACCGCAAGGGAACGGGAAGAACTGCTCCGCAGCCAGCTCTTCGTGGCCATGACACGGGCCCGGGACGTGCTGTGGCTGGGGAGCGTCAGCCAGTAGGAGCGACGGGCGGCTCAGTCCGTGATGTCGACGCCGTACCCGCGTGCCAGGGTGCCGAGGCCGTGGTCGTATCCCTGGCCGACCGCGCGCAGACGCCACAGGGGGCCTCTGCGGTAGACCTCGGCGAGCAGCATGGTGCGTTCCGTCGTCGCGGCGTCCAGGGTGGCCCTGGCGAGTGGCGCCCCGCTGCTGCCGGGGGCGGCGCCGATCTGGATCGCGCCGACGTCGCCGAAGGTGGCGGTGCCGTCGATGGCCGCGGCGACGACGATCTTGCGGGTGGCAGGCGGCAGCGAGCCGAGGTCGATGGCGATGCTCTGTTCGGCCGGGCCGCCGGTGAGCAGGCGCACCGTCCCGGCCGGGCTCTCCGGAGCACCGTAGAAGACGAAGTCCTCGTCACAGATCACCTGTTCCTCCTCGTCGAGGAGGAAGGCGACGACATCGATCTCGCAGCCGGCCTGTGGCGCCCAGGCCGCGGTGACGTGCCACTCGGCTGTGAGAGTTCCGGTCGTCACGGGCAGGTCGACGACGCCGCCCCTCGGCAGGATCTGTGGCTCGTACGACCGGGCAGCGGACGGGGCCTGAGCGGTGATCGCCGGCGCGGCGAGCCAGCGCTGGTCGCGTACCGGCAGCTCAAGTGTGGTGACGCGACGCATGCGGCGGTCCGCTTCCCCGCCGGGGAGCAGCAGGACATCCGTGACGCTGGCCGAGAGATTGACTGCCGCCGACCCGCCCAGATCGACGACGCGCGTACGGGCCGCCACGGCGACGGCATGCGTACCACCGAGGACCAGCACCCGTCGCCCCGACAGCGGCTTGCCCGGCGTAGCGGCAGGACGCACGGGGCGACGCGGGGCAGGAACGGGCGCGTCGGAGGGAGGCGCAGGAAGGGAAGGCACAAGAAGGGAAGGTGCAGGAAGAGAAGGCGCTTCCGGTGCGGGTGCGACGGCGGCAGCCGCTCCCTCATGGGGTGTTCCGGGCCGTACGTCGGCCAGCAGACGAAGGAACGTCTGCTCGTCGATGACCGGCACTCCTTCGGCGACCGCACGCCGGGCCTTCGCCGCTACGGACGCGGGCTCATTGCTGACCAGAGCGCTGGTGTGCCGGCTGACGGACTTCATCATGTTCAGCCCGGCGGAGACGCCCCGTGCGACCAGTTCGGCGCGGGAGACAGCCGTCGAACCGGTGATCGCGATCTTCATCCCCTGCCGGAGCGGCCCACCGGGGATCAGGCGCCCCGGGTTGTTGTACGCGCAGGGTGTCTTGGGCGGCTGCGGCACGAACGACGGGTCCTGCCGCGGCGGACAGGGGACGAGCGGCAACGGCAGACCGAGCCGCGCCGCATCGCGCAGCGAAGCCCGCAGGATCCCGGCCAGCACACGGGTGTCGTCCAGCGCGTCGTGCGCGCGTTGCTGCGGCACGCCGTAGTGGGCGGCGAGGGTGCCCAGCTTCATGTCGTCCGTCGGCGGATCCACCTGACGGCTGAGGGCCAGCGTGCAGAGACGCTGCGACACCGGCAGCCACATCCGCGCGCGGGCGAATTCATGAGCCAGGAAGTCGTAGTCGAACTGGGCGTTGTGGGCCACGAAAACCCGGCCCCGGAGCATCTCGGCGATCTTCCCGGCGACCTGGTCGAAGGTCGGCGCTCCCCGCAGCCGCTCGGCGGTCAGCCCGTGCACGTCCACCGGCCCCGGATCACACCCGGGGTTGAGCAGCGTCGAGAACTCCCCGGTCCGCTCGCCGTCCCGGCCGACGGCCACCACCGCAACGGACAGCACCCGGTCCCGCCTGGCGATGAGACCGGAGGTCTCGACGTCGACCAGGGCCCAGTCGTGGGCGTAATCGCCCATGGCGGATAGGCCGAGACCGCTGGTGGAGAGACTCATGAAACCTAGGATGATCCGATATGCGCCCTTGCTTCAACCTTCATGCACGTTGCTCTTGTCGGAGCCGGCCATTCGGCAGCGGGTAGCACCCCGGGCCTCCGGAACCAGTCGCCCAAAGGCCCGGGAGGCATCACCACCGCCTCCGCACTCTCCGGTCAGATATCCCGGAAAATCTCAATCTGCGCCCCCACGGAATTCAACCGCTCCGCCAGATCCTCATACCCCCGATTGATCACATACACATTGCGCAGCACCGACGTCCCCTCCGCCGCCATCATCGCCAGCAGGATGACGACCGCGGGGCGCAGGGCCGGGGGGCACATCATTTCTGCGGCGCGCCAGCGGGTGGGGCCGTCGATGAGGACGCGGTGCGGGTCGAGGAGTTTGACCTGGGCGCCGAGGCGGTTGAGGTCGGTGAGGTAGATGGCGCGGTTGTCGTAGACCCAGTCGTGGATGAGGGTCTGGCCCTGGGCGCTGGCCGCGATGGCCGCGAAGAAGGGGACGTTGTCGATGTTCAGGCCGGGGAACGGCATCGGGTGGATCTTGTCCAGGGGGGCCTGGAGCTTGGAGGGGCGCACCGTCAGGTCGATGAGGCGGGTGCGGCCGTTGTCGGCGGCGTACTCCGTGCTGCGCTCGTGGTTGAGGCCCATCTCCTCCAGGACGGCGAGTTCGATCTCCAGGAACTCCACCGGGACGCGGCGGATGGTCAGTTCGGACTCGGTGACCACGGCGGCCGCCAGCAGGCTCATCGCCTCGACGGGGTCCTCGGACGGGGCGTAGTCCACGTCGCGGTCGATGTGGGCGACGCCGTGCACGGTCAGCGTGGTGGTGCCGACGCCCTCGACCCGTACGCCCAGCTCCTCCAGGAAGAAGCACAGGTCCTGGACCATGTAGTTGGAGGAGGCGTTGCGGATGACGGTGACGCCGTCGTGGCGGGCCGCGGCCAGCAGCGCGTTCTCGGTGACGGTGTCGCCGCGCTCGGTCAGCACGATCGCGCGCTTGGGGGCGACGGAGCGGTCCACGACGGCGTGGTAGGTGCCCTCCGTCGCGGTGACCTCCAGGCCGAAGTGGCGCAGCGCCGTCATGTGCGGTGTGACCGTACGCGTACCGAGGTCGCAGCCGCCCGCGTACGGGATCTTGAAGTGGTCCATGCGGTGCAGCAGCGGACCGAGGAACATGATCACGCTGCGGGTGCGGCGGGCCGCCTCCGTGTCCATGGCGTCCAGGTCCAGCTCGGCCGGCGGCACGATCTCCAGGTCGTTGCCGTCGTTGATCCAGCGGGTGCGGACGCCGATGCTGCCCAGCACCTCCAGGATCCGGTAGACCTCCTCGATGCGGGCCACCCGGCGCAGCGTGGTGCGGCCCGCGTTGAGGAGCGTGGCGCACAGCAGGGCCACGCACGCGTTCTTGCTCGTCTTGACGTCGATGCTGCCGGAGAGGCGGCGGCCGCCGACGACGCGCAGATGCATGGGACCCGCGTACCCGAGCGAGACGATTTCACTGTCCAGCGCCTCGCCGATCCGGGCGATCATCTCAAGGCTGATGTTCTGGTTGCCGCGTTCGATGCGGTTGACCGCGCTCTGGCTGGTGCCGAGAGCCTCCGCGAGCTGCGTCTGTGTCCAGCCCCGGTGCTGCCGCGCGTCGCGGATGAGCCTGCCGATGCGTACGAGGTAGTCGTCTGCCATGAGGTAGACGGTATCTCAGATATGAGATCAGCGAGTAATCGGGTGGTGGGGGATGGGTGTTGACTGGCTGGCCAGCTTGTTCTACAACTATGCGAACAAAGGGGGAGTGCCGATGAACTTCTTGAACGCCACGCAAGCCCGCCCCGCCGCCGGACCGCCCGCGCTCCGCCCCTGGCGGGCGCTGGTCGCCGTACTGCCGTTCCTGGCCGCCGTCGCGGCCGTCACCGCAGTCTTCTGGTCCGTACGGGACCGGATTCCCGAGCCGCTGGCCATGCATTTCACTCCCGACGGCACGAGCGACGACTTCGCCACCGCCTCCGACTTCCTCACGGTCATGCTGGGCCTGCCAGTCGTCCTCGGCGCGTCCATCGGCGTACTGGTGCTGCGCGATGCGGCCGCGGGCGCCCTGCGCGGGGCCATCGCCACCGGCTACGCCATGGCGGGGCTGTTCGGCTGTTTGGGCGTATCGCTGCTGCTGCAGAACGTGGACGCGGACGACGCTGCCGCGGTCCGATTCCCGCCGTCGTACCTGGGCCTGGCCCTCGGTGTGGCGGCCCTCGCCGCGGTGGTGGGCCGGCTGTGCGCGGGCCGCGACCGGGTACGGGCGGACGAGGTGGCCGGGCCGGCACGCGCGACACCGACGCTCGGCCTCGCGGACGGCGAGACCGCCGGCTGGTCGCGGACCGTCGGCTCGCCCACCCTGGTCGTGCTCGGCCCCGGGCTCCTCGCCCTCGGTGTGCTCATCGGCCTCGCGATGAACTGGGTCGGCGCCGTGGGCTTCGCCGTCGCGGCCCTGTCCTGCCTGGTGTTCGCCGGCATACAGGTCACCGCCGACCGCCGGGGCCTGACCGTCGCCTCGCCCCTCGTACCGCGCCCCCGCCTGCGCATCCCGCTCGCGCGCATGGAGGAGGCCGGCGTCCAGCAGATCAGCCCGCTCGGCGACTTCGGCGGCTGGGGCTACCGCCTGGGGGGTGGGCGCAGCGGCATCGTGCTGCGCCGCGGCGAGGCGCTGGCGCTGCGGCTGACCAACGGCCGGGTCTTCGTGGTGACCGTCGACGACGCGGCCACCGCCGCCGCGCTCCTCAACGCCCTGCTCACCCGGGAGCGCGAGAAGCGCGCCACAAACCCCGACCAGGAGGACTGACGTGCTCTTCCGTGTCGACCACGCCTCCCCGGTCCCGCTCGGCGACCAGATCGCCGCCTCGGTACGCGGCGCCCTCGCCGACGGCTCCGTACAACCCGGCGAGCGCCTGCCCGCGGCCCGTACGGTCGCCGAGTCCCTGGGCGTCAACGTCCACACCGTGCTGCGCGGCTACCAGCGCCTGAAGGACGAAGGCCTCATCGACCTCCGCCGCGGCCGCGGCGCCGTCGTCACCGGCCACGCCTCCCCGGCCCGCGCCCGCCTCACCGAACACGTGGGCCAACTGGTGAGCGAAGCCCGCACCCTCGGCCTCAACGACGAGGAGGTCGTGGCGTTGGTGCGGAGTGGGTTGGCGATGGGGTGAGGAGCCCACCCTCCGCCCGCCGCCTGAGCCACTGCGCCGATCAGGGGTGCTCGCGTTCCTGGTCGACATTCCGCCGGCCGCGCTCGGCTTCCGTGCCGAAGCCCGCCTATGGCTGTCCGTACAGCCCTCCCAGATAACAACCGTGGTGACGGAACGCATCGCCGCCCTCGACGCGATCCGCGCCATCGAGACAGCCCCGGTCATCCGCACCGTAAAGCGCGCCGGGACCCTGCTGCTCCCCTGAAACCCCGCTCTCACTTCTGCAAGAACGCCAGCACCTCGTCCGTCTGCCCGAAGATCGCGTGTCCGACGCCGGGCAGCAGTCGTACGGTCGCGTCCGGGACGTTGTCCTGTATGCGCCGGGCCGTGCCCGCCGAGTCGAAGAGTGCGTCGTCGGTTCCGGCGATCAGGAGGAGCGGGATGTCCAGGCCGCGCAGCTCGTCGTCGGGGAACACCGGGAGTTGCTCCGTGCGCGGCTTGAACTGCTGGAAGGTCAGCACCACTTGGTCGAGGACGGGGGCCGCCTGCGGTGTGTTCAGGCCGGTGGCGCTCCGTGCGGAACGGAGCATGCCCCGGCGTCCGAACGGGCGCAGGAGCAGGGCCTTGAAGAGCAGGCCCATCCGTTGTTTCCCGACGCCGCCGGGGCACAGCAGGGCCAGGCGCGTCACCCGGCCGGGGCGGCGGGTGGCGTGGTCGAGGGCCATCCAGCCGCCGAGGGAGGTGGCGACGACCGCGGTGGTTCCGATGTCCAGGCCGTCCAGTACGTCGTCGAGCCACTGCGCGTACGCGTCGGAGGCCAGGGGCGGGCGGGACGGGGCGCTCAGGCCCGGTTCGCCGATGAGGTCGACCGCGTACGTACGGAAGTGCTGCGACCAGGTGGCGATGTCGCCCTGCCACATGCTCGTGTTGGCGCCCGAGCCGTGCAGCAGGACCAGCGGCGGAGCCTCCTTCGGGCCGGAGGCGACGACGAAGGTCTCGCCTTCGCGGGTCGGTATCCGCAGGTGCTCGGCGGGGACGGGCCAGGCGGCCAGTGCTTCCTGGTAGCGCTGCCGGAGCTGTTGTTCGCCGGCTGCGGACTTGTAGATCGTGCTCATGAGTCGAGCACCCCCTCGATGTAGTCGAACAGCCGGGCCGTGTCGGCCAGGCCGCCGAGAATGATGACCTTCATCCGGGCCCGCTCCGGGTCGTACGCCGTCTCGATCCGCAGGGGCCGCTCGCCGTGGCCGCGGTGGGCGACCGAGGCGGTCAGCAGGGTGGCCACCCGGTCGGCGCTACGGGCGTCGACCGCTTCGATCTCCACGATGCTCGACACCTCGCTGTGCCGCGGCCCGCCGGCCGGGTCGCCGGGCGCGGCGGGGGCCGGGCGGCCGGTGAAGGCTTCCAGGTCCTCGTGCGCGATCCGGTACTGCTTGCCGATGCGGACGGCGGCGAGGCGCCCGTCGCGCACGTAGTTGCGGACGGTGCGTACGTGCAGGCCCAGGCGCTCGGCGACTTGTTCCACGGAGTAGAGGCGGTCGGTCATGAGAATACCCTAACCTTCCCTATGGAGGGAGTGATAGGGAAGGTTAGGGTATTCAGTAGGGAGGTTTGAGGAATCTCGGCGGCCTCGCGCGCGGACAGCGTGGCCGGCGCGGCCGCCCTACCCGCCCCCGCCCCGCGTCCGCACCAGCAGCCACAGGAAGTACGGCGTCCCGATGACCGCCGTGAGCAGCCCGGCTCCCAGCTGCGCCGGTGCGATGACCGTCCGGCCCACCACGTCCGCCGTACCCACCAGCGCCGCGCCCAGCAGCACCGCCACCGGCACCACCCGTACGTGCCTGCGGCCCACCAGGGCGCGGGCGGCGTGCGGGGCGACCAGGCCGACGAAGGCGATGGTTCCGGACGCGGCGACGGCCGCCGCGCTCAGCAGGACGCCCAGCGTCAGGAGGCCGAGGCGCGCCCGGGGCACGCCTAGGCCCAGGAGCCTCGGGGTGTCCTCGTCCAGGGAGATCAGGTCGAGTTCGGTGCGCCGTGCGACCGCCACGGCGAGTCCTGCCGCGAGGACGACGGCCAGTGGCAGCAGGTCGGGCGGCGTCCGTCCGTACGTCGAACCGGACAGCCAGGTCAGCGCCTTGGTGGCGTTGAACGGGTCGGTCAGGACGATGAACAGGCTGATCAGGGCGGCACTCGCGGTGGCGACGCCCATACCGACCAGCACCAGGCGGTTCTGCCGGAAGCCGCCGCGCGCGGACAGCCCGAAGACGAGCGCGGCGGCGAGGGCGGCGCCCGCGAACGCGGCGGCGGCCAGACCCGTCGGCCCGGCCCCGGGCACGCTCGTCACGAGGATCACCGCGCCCAGCGCCGCGCCCCCGGAGACGCCCATGACGCCCGGTTCGGCGAGCGGGTTGCGGGTCACGGCCTGGACCAGGGTGCCCGCGAGGGCGAGGGCCGCTCCCGCGAGGAGGGCGGCGAGCACCCGTGGCACCCGGGTGTCCAGGACGAAGGAGACGGCCCTTCCGGCCCTGCCCTGCGCCCAGTTGACGACATCGCCGAGCAGCAGCTTGGAATCGCCGAGCAGTACGGAGGCGATGATTACGGCGATCAGTACCGCCACCAGCGCCCCGGTCACCGTCAGGAAGACGGTCCGGCTGCGGATGCGCAGCCGGTCGGGCGGAGCGGCGGCGCCGGTGTCCCGGCCCCGGGTCGCCAGCACCACCAGGAACACGGCACCGACCAGGCTCGTCACCACGCCGGTCGGCACGGCCACCGCCACGTCGGCCGGTACCACCGCCCGCAGCGCGACATCCGAGCCGAGCACCAGCGCCGCGCCGGTCAGCGCGGAGCGCGTCACGCTCGCGCGCGTCCGGGAGAAGCCGCCGTAGCGGCGCGCCAGCAGACGTACGAGAGCCGGGGCGCTCAGCCCGACGAAGCCGATCGGTCCGGCGAGGGTGACGGCCGTGGCGGACAGCAGCGCCGCCAGCACGACGGTGATCACCCGGGTGGCCCGTACGGGTACGCCCAGCCCCCGCGCGGCGTCGTCGCCGAGGGCCAGGGTGTCGACCCGGCGGGCGATCAGCAGCAGCCCCGCCAGCCCGGCGACGGCGAGCGGCAGCAGCCACAGCACTCCGCCGAAACCGTTCTGCGCGATGCTGCCCTGGTTCCAGGCGTACAGCCCTTCCGTCCGCTCGGGGAACAGCAGCAGCAGTCCCTCGGTGACGGAGGTGAGGCCGAGGGTCAGCGCGCTGCCCGCCAGGACCAGCCGTACGGTCCCGCCGCCCAGCCCGGACAGCCCGAGGACGACGGCCGCGGCCGCCAGCCCGCCGACGAAGGCGACGCCGGAGGAGGCGAGCAGCGGCAGCGAGACGCCGGTCGCGGCGGCCAGGCCGAGCGCGAGGTACGAACCGGCGTTGACCGCGAGGGTGTCGGGCGCGGCGATGACGTTGCGGCTGACGGCCTGGAGCGCGGCGCCCGCCATGCC
Organism: Streptomyces sp. NRRL F-5755; assembly: GCF_001279365.1. Classification (NCBI taxonomy): domain Bacteria; kingdom Bacillati; phylum Actinomycetota; class Actinomycetes; order Kitasatosporales; family Streptomycetaceae; genus Streptomyces; species Streptomyces sp. NRRL F-5755. Next base: position 84,485 of record NZ_LGCW01000103.1, read on the forward strand.
GAGCGCCGCGCCGACCAGGATTCCGGCGGTCATGCGCGGCAGCCGGGAGGCGACGACGACGGAGGCGTCCGCCGCGTCGGCCTGCCCGGTGAGCGCCTTCCACACCGCCGCGGCGCCGACGCCGGAGGTGCCCTGCGCGATGTCGACGAGCGCGAGGGCGGCGATCAGCAGGACGAGCCCGGCCGTCACCGCGACCGCGCCGCGTCTCCGGGACGCCGCCGTGGCGGTGGGGGCAGGGAGAGCGGTGGTGGTGACGGCCATGATCTTCGGTGCGGGCCTCGTCGTCACTTCGTCAGCGCGGCGACTACGGAATCGACGTACGACTCCATCGACCCGGTGCCGCCGAACATCCACACACCGTCGGGCAGCCGGTGCACCCTGCCCGCCTTCACGAACGGCAGCGACTTCCACACCGCGTTGTCGGCGAGCACACCGGTGAACGGCGTGGCGCTCCGGTCGTCGTCGCTGCCGATGTACGCGAACTCCACGTCACCGAGCTTGGTCAGCCCCTCGACGTCGGTCTTGCCGAGCCCGTAGGCCGGGTCGCCCTTCACCGACCAGGGGTTCTCCAGCCCGAGCTTCTCGTTCACCGCGCCGAGCAGCGAACCGGCGGTGTACGGACGGATCGTCACCTGACTGCCCTGCACATAGCCGTCCGCGAAGGCGAACTTCGTGCCCTTGCGCCCGGCCTGCTCCAGCTTCCGCCGGCCCTCCGCGAGCTTCGCCTCGAAGCCCTTCTTGAGCGTGCCGGCCCGCTCCGTGGTGCCCGTGGCCTTGGCGATCAGGTCCAGGTCCTCGGTCATCTGGCCGATCGGATCGGCCGCGTCGGCGGCCTTCAGCACCAGCACCGGGGCGATCTTCCGCAGCTGCGTGACGGCGGCCCGGGGCAGGTCGCTGGTGGCGACGATCAGATCGGGCGCGAGCGCGGCGACGGTGTCCATGCTCGGCTCGCCGCGGGTGCCGATGTCCTTCGGCTCGTTCTTCAGCGGTACGGCCCTGTCCCAGGACTTGTACCCCTTGACGTCGGCGACACCGGCCGGCGCGACGCCCAGCGCGGCCAGGTGCTCGACGACGTTCCACTCGGTGCCGACGACCTTCTTGGCGGGCCCGTCCAGCTCCACCTTCGTACCGGACGCGTCGGTGAGGGTGATGTGCCCGGAGGACTTCTTCGCCTCGTCGGCGGCGGGCTGGGTGGTACCGCACGCGCCCAGGGTCAGGGCGGCGGCGGTGGCCGCCGCGACGGTGAGCAGGAGTCGTCTCATGAGGTGGCACCGAGCCTTTCGCTGTGCGCGTCGCGCGCGTCGTGCTTGTCGTTCCGGGGGGTGTGGCGGGCCCGCGGTGTGTCCCGGTCCGGCGTCCGCCGGGTGTGATGCCGGCCGATCGCGCGGGTGCGCAGCCGTCCTGTCGACGGGTCGGTGGAGACCTCGATCCGGATGCCGTACGTGTCCGACAGCCGCTCCGGGGTGAGGACGTCCTCCGGCTCCCCGTCCGCGATCACCCGGCCCGACCGGAGCAGTACGATCCGGTCGGCGACGGCCGCCGCCTGGTCCAGGTCGTGCAGCACCACCCCGACGGCGATGCCGTGGTCGTCCGCCAAGTCCCGTATCAGGTCCAGGAGTTCAACCTGGTAGCGCAGGTCGAGGTAGGTCGTCGGCTCGTCCAGCAGCAGTACGCCGGTGTCCTGCGCCAGGCAGCCCGCGAGCCACACCCGTTGCAGCTGGCCGCCGGAGAGGTGCTCGGCACCCCGCTCGGCCAGGTCGGCGACCCCGGTCATCCACAGTGCCCGCTCCACCGCCTCATGGCCGCCCGGGTCGGCCCGGCCCCAGCGTCCCCGGTACGGATACCGCCCGAACTCCACGACATCGCGCACCGTCAGGCCGCTGGGCGTGGGCCGCCCCTGCGGCAGCAGCGCGACCCGCCGCGAGAACTCGCGGGGCGTGAGCGCGAAGCCGTCCGTCTCCTCGCCGAGGGTCAGCGCGGCGCTCCGGGCCCGCTGCAGTCGCGCCACGGTACGCAGCAGCGTCGACTTCCCGCTGCCGTTCGGGCCGACCAGTACGGTCACCTGCCCGGGCGAGAGCTGGAGGGATGCCTCATGGACCACGTCGACACCGTCGTACGCCACGGTGACATCCGTGGCGGAGAGGGTGTGGCCGCGGGGGTGCGCGGACTGGGGGAGTTCTTCACCGGCCTTCACGCGGCAAAGGTTAGCCTAACCTAACTTTTGGCCGGAACCTGGCCCTTCGCGAAGCGGGGTGGTCGGCGGCGAGGGCCGGTCCGGCGGACCGCTCAACGGCGCCGCCATACGAGCGTGTACCGCCAGAACAGCCGACGGCGCAGTCGTGCACCGGGCAGGACCGAGTGGGTCTGACGGGCGATGTCGGGGAAGCTCATGTCCGCCGGGCGGGTCATGGCCGTCATCGAGACCGGACGAGGCGCTGTGCGTCCCCTGTTCTTGAGCCAGCCCGTAGCGGCGTTGAGTGGGGCGGCCGCGCTTCCGAGCAGGTAGTCAACCGGCGTTGCCGGGCGGGACAGCCCGAGGATCACGAGAGTTCCGCCGGGCGCCAGATGCCGCCGGAAGGCGGCGAGGGCGTCGGCGAGCGGCAGATGGTGAAGCACGGCGACACACGTGATGACGTCGTAGGAGCCCGCGGGGATTCCGGTCAGCGCGTCCGCGGTCGTGAAGGTGACGGGGACCGACGCGGGGGTCAGCTCCCGCGCCCGGGCGGTGATCTCCGGATCGGAGTCGATGCCGTGCACCGCGCCGGCGCGCGCAGCCAGAAGCCTGGCCAGGTCGCCACTGCCGCAGCCGACATCCAGAGCGCTGCCGAAACGCCGGGGGGAGCTGCCGAAGAATCCACGGGTGGTAGTGGGCGTTGTGGTCCCAAGGGTGAGCGGCGTTGAACTGCTCAAGGGCTCGCAGGGCGCGGTGTGCGAATGCGGTCATGTTGTCACTCCATCAAGCCTGTCGCGGCTGCGTCAGCTGTATGGGTGTGCGCCTCGATCGGGGTGGTCGGCGGCTGGTGATCTGTCGCAGTTAGTCGGCCTGATCGCCCTGACCTGCGTGGACTAGGTTGAGTGAGGCGAAGCTGCCTCTTCTGGTTCGTTCGATGGTCGGTCGAACTGTGATGAGCTGGGCTGATCGGTTCCACTGAGACGCGATGAGGGTGCTCGTTCTCAGTGTTTCTGATGATTGTTGGAGCTCGTAGCCTTAAAGTTCGTGAGGCTCTGTCAGTAAGCTGACAGGGCCTCACGAGACCTCGGCGTCCCACCGCAAGGCGTCAGGACATCCGCGATCCGGTGAAACATCATCATCCCCGGAGAATTCTGAGCCTGGACTCGCCAGTCCCTCGATCGCGGCACGGTCGTGTGCGGCACATCTTGATGCCGAAGATGCATGCGGTGGTTTCGCATCTCTTGTTGCTACTGATCGCGGTGCTCGGTGTCTCACCACCCACCGAGCGCGAGCTCGTTGGACAGGCGTGTCAGAACGGTCTTTCGCTACCTCACGCAGGTGAGCCAGAGCGGACGCGACTTGTTGGGTAAGGCTGGTGAGCGCGAGGCGCACACTCCAGCCGGGATAACCGGCGACTACCTGCGCCGTCCGGGCATCAATGTGACCATCGCCGAGCCGGATGACCAGCGGGCCCACCGTCGGAACCGTGGCCGTACGGGTGGCTGACCGCCTGCCTTTGACGAGGTTCAGCACCGGCGGCGCAGCGCGGTCGAGCGATGCGTCAGCAAGTGGAAACAGTTCCGGTCGGTGACCGGCCGATACGACGCACGCGACTACATCGTCAACGGCACCCTCCCTGTCACCGCGATCCTCACCTGGCTCGGCGACACCGTCCAAGAGTCAGCAGAAGCGACCTAGTTCTCTGGACCGCGACTCCGCCATGCGCATCCACTCAGTGGCGTAAACGCGCTGCCGGGTGCAGTTCGGCCACAATGATAAGACTTTGTCGGCATCGAACATGTAATCACCCTAAGTGCTGCCCAGAAGAACATTTGCAGCCAATCACGGACTCCGCAACTGCGCGTTCGACCTGACCCTGCAGACTTTGCTCGACCCTCGAATCGACACACTGGAGCACAGATCATGTCTGATGCTTTCGATCAGTTCGAGTTCTATGTACGCACGAGGTGCGGTACGGAACCAATCTGCGTTCATACGGGGGACGTGCAACTCTGCGAGATCGCTCGACATCCTAACTACCGGCAGTTCCGCGCGAACGCCACTGTGAGCGCACGAAACTCGACCCGGTCACATCTTTGGGAATCCATGGTCGCCCTCGGTCGCCAATACGAGATGAATGGTGACGACAGATGGCTCATGATCCTCCTGTACTGTCTCATACCTTCACTCCGAGGAAAGAGCTGGGAGATCACCCGGAAGATGCACATCGACATCGAGGACGTTCGTTCCGACATGACCGAGGCTGCGCTTGCCGCGTGGAGAGAGTCAGATCGAAGCATTTCGCCTCGACATGTACCTCACCATATGGTCGGTTCGGCCATCTCCACTGCTTACAAGCGCGCGAAGGCGTACAACCGTGAGTATTCCGTCGATGAAGTGGAGGACTTCCTCCCTTTTGCGGAGTCTCTTCACCTTTCCACCCTCAAGGCATCCTCGATCATCCATGGAGTGGATCAGCGGGATGCGGCTGTGGCCGAGCAGGTCCGAGGGGAACGCTACGGAGCCCTGTTCTACTACTACAACTGCCTAGATGCCGTCATGCACTTCCATGCGGAGATCCGCGCCGGGCGGCATCCAGGGCCGGGAGTCCGCGCCACAACTCCGTCGATGCTGGCACGCATCGGCATAACCGGCCCTAACCATTACTACTACATCTCCAGTATCTATCCGCGGTTCGTAGGGCTTCCGATCGCTGCCGAGATACTCGGTATAGCGGAATCCGCAGCCTACCGAAGGGTGCGGGCAGGCTCTTTTCCTTGCCCTCCCACACGGATGGGAGGCACTTACAAGGTCCCGACGCGAGCTCTCATGCACTGCGCGGACATCCCCGATGACATAGTCCACCCGGATGACGTGGAGAACGGAGCCGCCCACGCCGGCGGTTCCGTCTGAGGGCACTTCAGGTTCCCGTGGCGCCGGCAGCTCTCGCCGGTGCCACGAGACTCAGCCGTACAAGGTCGGCTTAGGCCCATTGCGAATGTTGATCGTCTGCCAGTCGTGCCTGGGATGCTTCGAGGATGAGATGACAGTGCAGCTGACGATCGACTGCTCTGATTCGCAGATAATGGTGACATTCTGGACCGAGGTCTTGGGCTACGTGCCTGAGTCTCCGCCGGGCGGGCACGCAACGTGGCGTGCTTACTGGATGGCGGTGGGGTTGCCGGGGGAAAAGTTGTCGGCCAGTACCGGAGATATCCCGGAGCCGATGATCGATCCCGCGAGACGTGGTGGGCTCGCTTCTACCGGCCCCTCATAACGGCTGGCCGCGCCTCATTTGACGGCCGCAGTGGACGTAGTGGACCAGAGACGAATAGGACACGGAGTAATCGTGCTCGCCCATCAGCTCCGCTCAGATCGCTCGTCCGTGGACTCCGCGGACGAGCATGTCGTCGATCAGACGGATGGCGGGGGTCATGACCTCGCGGTCAGCGGGCCGCGCGGTGTCCAGCGCGAGACGTGGACCGCCCGCTGGGAAACTTCGTAGTGCTCGGCGAGCGCACGGCTGATCATGGTGCCGTTACGGGCGTCATCGGCGATGCGGAAGAACAGTTCGCCGCGGCCTGGGAACAGGCCCTCGCCGGGGTGCCGGGGGTTGGGTTTGGAACGTCCTCGTGGCGAGCTGGCGTCCGCGAGCGCCGGCTCCGGCACCTGAGGAAGTCGGCCTGCGGCCTCGGCGAGTCTGTCCAAAAGGGGTTTGCCGAACCAGAACGGTGGGCCGCAGAGGTATCCGTGCAGGTAGCTGGGCTTTGAGGTGGTTGGCGCGGGCAAGGCGTCGGATGAAGGAGTCGGTTTCCTCTCCGAGTCGTGGTAGGACCTGGACGGGCAGTCGGGCCAGGCGGGCTGACCCTTCGGTAACCGGACGGTCGCTTTCCTCAGCGGTTTCTCCAGGGCCTCCGCGGTGTGGTCCAGAGGGATTGCGTCGATCCCTACCCTGGTCACGCGTTCGGTGCCTCAGGATCGCGTCGATCGCGGCTCCTCGGATGGCGTGGGACAACGCTCCGATCATCCCGTCGGCCCGGCCGTGGAGGTAGGGTCGAGCTTGACCAGGCTGCCCGGCGGGTGATCGTGCAGGGGCAAAAGTATTCTCCATGGTCGCGACCAAGCCCTTCCATTCTTCTCCGTAGGGGAACGGGCGGGTAGGGACGAGGGTGAAGCGGCCCGATCTGGGCGCCCCGCGTGCCGGTCAGAAGCTCACTGGTTTAGAGATTGATGCCCGCGTACACGAACGTCGCAGGGGTGTGCTCGGAGAAGTACTTCAAGGTGTCGGAGACCTCAGCGCCGGCTCGTGTGACCTGCTAGAGGTCTTTAATGGTTGGGGTTACGTGAGGTCGGAGCTCAGTCCGGTTCCGGTGAGGTAGCCGTCGATCAGGTCGGGGCGGTACTGCATCCGCTT
>NZ_LGCW01000104.1:0-5174 GCF_001279365.1 Streptomyces sp. NRRL F-5755
CCCCATCCCCCGAGCCCACTCCTTGGAATGCCCCCGAGCCTCCTCCAAACCCGCATTCACCCGAGCCGGATAAGGCAAATAAAACCCCGGCAGTTCAAACGGCTGCGCCACCACGACCCGACCTCCCGTCGTCCGACTCCCCTACCCACTGGGGGCGCTCCCCCGGACACGGCGCCCCCAGCGGCCGAGCACTACCCAACCCCTCCGTGCGTTATCCCCCCTCTTGACACTTCGTGTGAATGTGTGATTCGGGGTCACCGGAGGGCTGTGTCGCCGCGCGGCGCGGCCCGTCGAGCGCCACCCAGCGGCATGACTCAGGAGGGGGCACGAGAGGGCAAGGCATACGTGCCCACGATGCTCTGGGGACTCTCCAGACCGAGGCATACGCCACCGTGCTCCTGAGGCAGGTCGTCGACTTCCTCGGTGTACCCGATGATGTGCCGGCCGGAGCCGCCAAGCGCATGCGACGGGAGGAGGTGCTGGACGACGGCGAGCACCACTACGACGCATCCTGGGCGAGCAGGCGCTCTACACGAACGTCGGCGGCCCCGAGGTCATGCGAGCACAGATCGACCGTCTCCTCAGCGACATCGATCTCCCCTCCCTCACCTTGGAAATCCTGTCCGCAACCGCGCCGGTGGACATGCTCCCCGTGGTAGGAAGGCTGCCGCCGCTCACAGAGCCTGGAAAGCCGACGAGGGCCGCTACCCCGGCGTGGGGTAGCGGCCCTCGCTGCTACTTCTGGCTTCGACTCCGCCTTTTAGATGTCGAAGTACAGGTGGGAAGCCCTCCCGACCTGCAATTTTCAGCAAGGACGCAAGGAGCGGGTGCACATCAGGTGCACATCAGGTGCACATCGCGGAGCGCCAAGTGCGCCGAAGTGGCCCGTTTCGCATCCGGGTGCGAATGAGGCTCCCGTGGTTGACTCTCCGTAAGTTCACCTGTCGGATTGTCCTGCGGCAAGATGCGCAGCACAGTTACGGGCGGTGGAGGAGCCCCGGAACGGCGAGTGTGGGGCAGGTCGCGGCCGACGAGAGTATCTGGGAGTGCTCTTGGGCGTTCCCTCCGACGCAGAACCGAGCTGAGCTGTCCTTACCCCACGGAGTGGTCACGATCCGGTTATGTGCTGGTCCCGGCCGGCCATATACACCCGCGAGCTGTCGCGGGCGTCCGCCTTCATGACAACGGACCTCACCTGGACACGCTCGTCCGGAGGGAGCGCAGGGGCAAGGTGATCGTCCAGCAGTTGTTGTAGCTCCGCGGCCAGGGTCGGCTCGTCTTCGAGTATCTGCTGCAACCGCAGATGCCAGACGCCCGCTAGGGCGCGCTCGGCGTCCCCATCTGCATCAGCCCGAGCGGCCACAATCTGCGCTCGCAGCATGTCCAGGTCGGCGCCGACACTGTCAGCCCGCTCGGGACGAGCCCGCCGCCACCATGTCGCAACGGCGTCCCGCGCCTGCTGCCAGCCGTCAGTGGCCATCGCACTGACGAGTGCGCTTCCAGCGGCTAAGACGATCGGATCCATTCCGCTCCCTCCAAGGCCATTCTGTAACTCTAGAGTTACAGAGGAGCCGATGGCTACAAGATGTCGGGTGACGACCCGCTGGGTCCGTAGCAGAAACGACCGTCAGCCGAGGGAAGCGGAAGGCAGCTCTGACCTGGGCGGTCCTCGTTCTGATCTGTGCTGCTACCCCTCTGAGGCGGTCTGGTGCACCACCATGTGCACCAGACGTAGATGGGCTGACCCAGAGGCGGCCCCGCCTCCGCCCCGGACTGAACGGCACCAGCATTGGCACCGCTTGTGCCTCCTGTTGTATCGATCTGTGCCCGCCAGGCCGTGTGGGCTCGGTACGGTGACGACAACATCGTGGCGGGGGTGAACGTGCGGCGGCACAGGTATAGCGACATCTTGCGCATCAGGCAGCAGGCAGCGGCGTCCGACAACTCACGCGTCTACCAGGTCGGTAACGGCGATCAGCGGATCGTGGAGGGCGGTCTTCATTTCCACCATCATCACCACGTCAACACTGATCGGCCAACCGGTGGGGCGGCTGTCTCTCTAGAGCCGCCCCTTAGGCTGTTGCCGCGCCAACTCTATGGCCGAGATGCCGATCTGGAGACACTGAAGGACATCGTCGACAGCCCCGAGGGTACCGTTACAGTTCTCCATGGCATGGGCGGCATCGGCAAGACTGCACTGGCATTGTCAGTCGCCCGCGATACGCGGAAGAAGCGTCGACGAGTCTTATGGGTTACCGCTTCTGACGGTTATAGCGTGCGTGAGGCCATGCTGCAGATCGCGATTCGTACTGGTGCTGCCGAATCACGGGCGCAAGAGGCGGCGGTGGGCAACATCAGTATCGCAGACCTGGTATGGGAAACCTTAGACGAGGTCCTCGAACCCTGGCTGATCGTCTTCGACAGTGCCGACGACCCAAAGGCCATTGAAGAAGAGCTGGGCACAGAATGGCTCCGATCCTCTTACGCCGGTGGAGTGTTGGTGACCACGCGGGTCGGGAGCCCTGAAGTATGGTCCGATCACTTGCGGATGATTCGGCTGACCCCCCTCGACGAATCGGGCGGTCGAGACATGCTGGTCGACACGGCCGGTTTACGCAGCGTCTCCGACAAGGACCATGAACAGGCGGCAAAGCTCGCCAACCGGCTTGGCGGTGTCCCTCTCGCGCTGTGGCTGGCCGGCCGCTATTTGGCTCTGCCCGCCTCTGCGATCCGCCGGTTCGAGGACTACCACGCTGCTTTGGACAGGGATTTCCCCGACGTAATCGACAGGGCGGCCGCCACCTCTGAGGCGCGAGGTCCGGAGGCAGACCTCCGCCGGCTCGTCATGCAGACGTGGGAGCTTTCCCTGGACGTTCTGGAAAAGCAAGGGGTCCCACAGGCCCGGACGCTCATGCGGCTTCTGTCGTGCTTCGCTGCCAGGCCCGTGCCGGTCATATTGCTTTCGCCGGAGGTCCTGAGCCGTGCATGCGAAGCGTACGGCGGGCCGTGGGACGAAATCCGTGTGGAGCGGGCACTCAATGCACTCAGCGACCTCGGGCTGATCGACATCGGCCTCGAGCGGCTGGAGGGCACCTTCCCCGACGACTTCTATCGTTGGCCGCAACTCCCTGGCAGCGAGCACCGCTGCATTATCGTTCACCCTCTGGTCGCAGAGGTGAACGCGGCCCAGCTCGACCGCTCAGACGCCCGCATGGCGGTCTGGGACGCAGCCCTCCGCTGCCTCGGCTTGTTTCGTGGCGTGTGGCCCGAAGATCCTCGTCATGGAAGCTTCTGGCAACTACTGGTTCCGCATGTTCTGTCTCTAGCAGACCGGCTCCCAGAGGATTGTGACGATCTTCTCCATACGGTGACACTCCTTAACGCCTGGTTTTGCGAGTATCTGCGTGTGTCTGGGCAGTATGCTGTCGCCTTCAGCGTCACCGAGAGCGCATACGCGCGAGCAAGGCGGCTCGACGGCCATGCACCGGCACGCTTCCTTGCCTGCTACACCTTCGCCGACTGGGCCTGGCGTACGTCCCGTCTGGAGGATGCGGAGCGACTTTCTCGCGAAGCATGCAGGCTCGCAGCGTTATTGTACGAGCCGGGCAGTTTCCATGTATTGGTAACAGACAGCCTGTTGGCAGCCGTCCACGTCGAACGTGGCGACTTCGTGACTGGCGAGAAGCTGTTTCGTGGCATCATCGCACGCCTGGACGGGCAATGGCCCCTCGGCCATCCTCTGTCGATTCAGGCTCACCATCACTTCGCCACGACCCTTCGTGAACGGGGATTCCTCGAAGCAGCCGAGAAGGAGGCGCGCCTGGCGGTATCCCAGTGCGATCAGATCCCCGGCTTTCCTCTGTATACGAAAGCAGTCGTGCGCCATGAACTGGGTGTGATCATCTGGCATCGCGGTCGACTAGATGAGGCTCTGAGGGTGTTTGATGGAGTGATGCGGTTGCAGCACAAGATCATGCCGCCTTGGCACCCGTCGATTTTGGTCACTCGGTTCGACGTAGCCTCGATCAACAGGATTCGGGGGAATCTCTTCAAAGCACTTCTCGAGTTCAAGGAGATCTCGCTCATCGAGATAGACTCCCTCGGCGAGAGCCACTATGCCACCCTCCAGTCCCGGCACAACGTAGCGCAAATTCTCGTTCAGCTGGAGTATTTGGACGAGGCGGAGTTGCTTCTGGCCGGGATCATGGTTGCTCGGGAAGAGGGCGGGCTAGAAACGAGGCACGAGGATGTTCTGGCCACCAGGCACGAGCTGGTGCACATCGCATCACAGCGAGGGCAGCACGTGACGGCATTGCGCGAGTGGAAAAAGATCCTAGACGAGGAACGAAAGCACCTTGGCTCAGATCACCCCTCCACTCTGAGGACTCATTTCAACTGGGCCATTGGCTGGGCCCGGACGGGCCAGGTGGCCATCGCTCGCAGTGAGATGCGTCGTGTCCTGTTGGCCCGCCGCCGCACCTTCGGAGACACCCACCATGAAACCGAGGAGGCCCGTAAGGCCCTTGAGCAGCTATCCAAGTGTCATGGCATTCCCTGGTGGAGGGCGTGACCCTTCGGGCCTCCCGCATGTGGGTGAGTGGGGTCACGCTGCGAGTCGGTAGCGCTTACCGATGGCCTTGCGTGCCTTGTTGACTGCTCCCGTTACACGATGCACGTACCGGCGCAGGGTGAAGGACGGGTCCTCGTGTCCGAGCAGGTCGGCGAGTGTGTAGACGTCCACGCCCTCGTTGATCGCCTCCGAGGCGAAGAGGTGCCGAAGGGCGTGCATCATCTTGTCCCGGCAGGGTTCCCACCTGCGGCCCTTGCCGGTCGGCTTGTCGTTCGCCGCCTTGATGGCGCCGATCGCCTCAAGGGCGGCCTTCCAGAGGGAGTTGAAGTAGTTCTTGTTGAGCGCCTTGCGCTCGCGTGTAGTGAACATGAGGCGCACTGTGACCGGCTCGCCGTCCTTCTCCAGCCACGGCAGCGTGATCTCGATCGGAGGGAACTCCCGCATGTGCGCATGCAGGAGCGTCGCCAAGTTCTCGTCGAGCGGGACGTAGCGGTCTTTCGGGTTGTCCTTAGACGTCATTTCGTTTGGTGTGATCTTGCGGCAGTCTGGGATGGTGACTGCCCCTCTTGTCGAGCGGATGGTGCCGGACAGCCTGTGGGAGCTG
>NZ_LGCW01000105.1:0-5161 GCF_001279365.1 Streptomyces sp. NRRL F-5755
GGGGGGTGAGGTAGCCGGAGAGGATCTTGGGGGTGGGGGTGGTGGGGGTGGGGATGTCGGGGGCGGTGGGGGTGTCGTATTCTGTGGGGGCGCTGTCAGCGGGGCTACTGTCAGCGGCTTTGGTGTCCTGCGCCGGTACGGGTGTCGAGTTCCGCTCTGTTCCTGCGGCTGTGGTCGCCGCTGTATCTGTCGTTGCGCCCGTCGTTGCGCCCGTCGTCGTGTCCGTTGTTGTGTCCGCGGCTGTTGCTGTGGCTGTTGCTGTGGCGCCGACTCCGGCGAGGACCGGTTCGGGCGTTGGTACGGGGGTCGGCTCGGGCGTCGGCTCGGACGCCGCCCCGGGCGCCGCGGTCGGGTCTCCGTCCGCCGCCTGGCCCGTTCCTGGGTTCGTCGGCTGGTCCGCCGCCTGGTCCGCCGTCCGGCTCGTCCCGTAACCGGCCGCCCGCTCCTTCCTGCGGTCCGATATGTCCACCAGCGCCACCGTCGCCAGCGCCGTCACCACCGAGCCGATCGCCACGGCCACGAAGAACATCGGCACTCCGCCGACCGCGCCGAGCACCGCCACGATCGGGCCGCCGTGCGGCACCGCGTCCGTCACCCCGGCCATGCCCGCGACCGCACCGGCCACCGCGCCGCCCAGCATGTTCGCCGGGATGACCTGCGCGGGCCGCGCCGCCGCGAACGGGATCGCGCCTTCCGATATGCCGAACAGGCCCATGAACAGCGACGCCATGCCGGTCTCCCGCTCCTGGTCGGAGTACAGGCGCCGGCGGATCAGCGTGGCCAGGCCCTGGCCGAGCGGCATCACCGGGATCGCGGCGGCGCACATGCCCATGACCGTCTGGTTGCCGGTCGCGATCAGCCCTGTGCCGAAGAGGAACGCCGTCTTGTTGACCGGCCCGCCCATGTCGAACGCGATCATCAGGCCGAGGACCGCGCCGAGCACGATCGCACTGGTGCCCGTCATCCCGCTGAGCCAGTCCGTCAGGTGCGTGAAGACCCAGGAGATCGGTTTGCCGAGGACGTAGATGAAGAACAGCCCGAGCACCGCCGTCGCGACGATCGGGATCACGATGATCGGCATGATCGGCCGGACGAACCGCGGCACCCGGACCTTCTTGATCCACATCACCAGGTACCCGGCCAGGAAGCCGGTCACGATCGCCCCGATGAACCCGGCGCCCGCCTCGGAGCCGTACAGCTCACCGGTGTTGGCTATCCAGCCGCCGATCATGCCCGGCACCAGCGCGGGCCGGTCCCCGATCGCGTACGCGATATAGCCGGACAGGATCGGCACCATGAGCTGGAAGCCGATGGTGCCGATGTCGTTGACGTGCGCCCAGAACGTACCCTCCGGGATCACCAGCCCCTTCGCCGTCGGGTGCCCGCCGACCGCCAGCGACAGCGCCAGCAGCAGCCCGCCGACCACGACGAACGGGATCATGTAGCTGACCCCGTTCATCAGCGCCTTGTACGCGAGACTGCGCTCCTTGCCCCGCCGTGCGGCACCGGCCGGGCCGCCGGAACCGACCGCGTCGCCCGATCCGGCCCGCCCGGAGCCGCCCCTCCCGGAACCGGCGCCATCCGAACCCGCCCGGCCCGTACCGGCCCCATCCGAACCGGCGGCAGCCGTACCCCCGGCGCCGGAACCGCCCGCGCCGCCCGCGTACCCGTCCCCGCCTCCGTCCCCGTCCGCGCCGTACACCGGCGCGCTCCGCACCCGTTCGATCAGTTCCTCGGGGCGGCGGATGCCCTCGGCCACGCCCACCACCAGCAGGCGCTTGCCGACGAAGCGCGCCGGGTCGACATCCTTGTCCGCCGCGATGATGATCCCGTCGGCGTCTCTGACATCGTTGTCAGACAAGACGTTCTCGGCACCGATCGACCCTTGTGTCTCCACCTTCATCGCATGGCCGAGCGACTCCGCGGCCTGGCTCAGTTTCTCGGCGGCCATGTACGTATGGGCTATGCCGGTCGGGCAGGCGGTCACTGCGAGCAGCTTCAGCCCTCGCCCGCCCGTCCCCGCGCCCTCGCGGGGATCGGCTGGACTGGTGGTCACGTGGTTCTCCTAACGGCCGTGCGCGCGGGGTGACGTGCGAGTGTCCATGCGCTGTCCGCATCCTGCAATACGAACGGACGGGTGCACAGTGCCGAAGGCCACTCCGGTCCCGGCCGGCGCCCCGCCACCTGCGTGCCCGCGCCGGCCGGCGGTCCGCGCGCCCGTCCGCACGCGTACGAAGTCCTCGGGCGGGCTGGGGTTCCCCGGGGCGATCGGTGTAGATTCGTGACCAGTGCCAGACGTCGCTGCTGATGGCGGTCGGGCGGCCCGTCCCGCGGGCCGGCCGAGGGAGAGAGGGCCTCCGACGGACTGCGCTGCGGCCGGGGGAGAGGTGTGTCCGCCCACGCGGTACCGCCCGTACGACGTGCACGGCCCGCACGGCGACGTGCACGGCCGGTACGGCACGAGGTATCGCCGGTACGACCTGAGGCGCTGCCCGTACGGCACGCCGCCTCGGACGGTGTGCTGCGTACGCGGTACATCCGCCCGCGCGAAGCGCCGGGCGGTAACGTCGCCACCTGCCCGCGCCGCAGACTGCCAGCCGACCACCCTCGACCCCGGGAGCAACCCGAATGTCGACCGCAGCCAACAGCCAGGACTTCAAGGTCGCCGACCTGTCCCTCGCCGCCTTCGGCCGCAAGGAGATCACCCTCGCCGAGCACGAGATGCCCGGCCTGATGGCGATCCGCAAGGAGTACGCCGCCGCACAGCCGCTGGCCGGCGCCCGCGTCACCGGCTCGCTGCACATGACCGTGCAGACCGCCGTGCTGATCGAGACCCTCACCGCGCTCGGCGCCGAGGTCCGCTGGGCCTCCTGCAACATCTTCTCCACCCAGGACCACGCCGCGGCCGCCATCGCGGTCGGCCCGAACGGTACCCCCGAGAACCCGCAGGGCGTCCCGGTCTTCGCCTGGAAGGGCGAGACGCTCGAAGAGTACTGGTGGTGCACGGAGCAGGCGCTGACCTGGCCGAACTCGCCCACCGGCGGCCCGAACATGATCCTGGACGACGGCGGCGACGCCACGCTCCTGGTCCACAAGGGCGTCGAGTACGAGAAGGCCGGCAAGGCCCCCGCCGTCGAGACCGCGGAGAACGACGAGCACCGCGCGATCCTGGAGCTCCTCAACCGCACCCTCGCCGAGAACCCGCAGAAGTGGACCAAGCTGGCGTCGGAGATCCGCGGCGTCACCGAGGAGACCACCACCGGCGTGCACCGCCTCTACGAGATGCAGCGCGACGGCGTGCTGCTCTTCCCGGCGATCAACGTGAACGACGCCGTGACCAAGTCGAAGTTCGACAACAAGTACGGCTGCCGGCACTCCCTGATCGACGGCATCAACCGCGCCACCGACACCCTCATCGGCGGCAAGACCGCCGTCGTCTGCGGCTACGGCGACGTCGGCAAGGGCTGCGCCGAGTCGCTGCGCGGCCAGGGCGCCCGCGTCATCATCACCGAGATCGACCCGATCTGCGCCCTCCAGGCCGCGATGGACGGCTACCAGGTCACCACCCTGGACGAGGTCGTCGAGACCGCCGACATCTTCATCACCACGACGGGCAACAAGGACATCATCATGGCCTCCGACATGGCCAAGATGAAGCACCAGGCGATCGTCGGCAACATCGGCCACTTCGACAACGAGATCGACATGGCCGGCCTCGCCGCCATCGACGGCATCGTCAAGGACGAGGTCAAGCCGCAGGTCCACACCTGGACCTTCCCCGACGGCAAGGTCCTGATCGTGCTGTCCGAGGGCCGCCTGCTCAACCTGGGCAACGCGACCGGCCACCCCTCCTTCGTGATGTCCAACTCCTTCGCGGACCAGACCCTGGCCCAGATCGAGCTGTTCACCAAGCCGGCGGAGTACCCGACCGACGTCTACGTCCTGCCCAAGCACCTGGACGAGAAGGTCGCCCGCCTCCACCTCGACGCCCTCGGCGTCAAGCTCACGACCCTCCGCCCCGAGCAGGCCGCCTACATCGGCGTCACCGTCGAGGGCCCGTACAAGCCCGACCACTACCGTTACTGATCCCCGCGCACCCGGTGCCCGGCCCGCCGCTGCGCACACCGGGCACCACCACCGGCAGCCGGTGATCCAGGCCCCCGCCCAGCACCACGGCGGGGGCCTGACCCGTACCACCGGACCCGACCAAGGACCCCCATGCCCCGCGGCCGATACTCCCTTTACGACCCGCACGACCACACCCCCCTCGGCGAAGAACACTTCCACTGCGCCACCGGCCCCTCCGGCTGGCGTTACGTCTCCCAGCTCACCACCCCCTCCGGAGACCACGCGGGCTCCGTCGACCTCACCCTCGACGACCTCGGCCGCCCCATCCGTCTCGAACTCCACGCCGGCGACTGGCAGGTCCGCGGCGCCGCCCTGGAAGGCGTCACCTGGGTCCGTACCGACCCGACCGGCACCCACGCCACCGAAGGCAACGTCCCCGCCCACGCCTTCACCGGCGCGTCCCCCGCCTTCCTCGTCGCCACCGCCCGGCTGCTGCGCCCCGCCCCCGGCGCCGGAGCCGTCCGCACCCGCCTCGTGGCCTTCACACCCCCCGTCCTCGCGCCCCGCACCCTCGACCAGTCCTGGGCCTTGGTGAACAGGACAGCACACCCCACTGACAACGGCCCGCTGACGGCGGACGAATACCAGGTCAATGACCTGGAGACCGGCGAACAGCACGCCGTGCACATCGCCGGCGACGTCGTCCTGGCCGCCCCCGGCATCGAACTCGAAGACCTCGAAACCCCGCCCTCGACCTTTCCCTGACCGACCGCCGCGCGGGCCGGCCGCGCTTTTCAGACGGGCGGCGCGAAACCCGAACGACGCTTGTCGCCGCCCGCTTGGCGGGCCGTGGAGGGGGAGTTCTCGGAACCGGCTCCGGTGTGATGTCCGGTCTCGGCTCCGCCCCCGTCGCCGCCTTCGTTGCCGCCCGTCGCCGGGACGGGCGCGGTAGCAACGGTCGGCTCGACGGACCCGGCCGGAGCCCCCGGGACCGCTGGTGCCCCGCCCTGCACGCCCCCGGCTCCGGCCCCGCCCCCGAACGCTGAACCAGCCCCGTACGCATTGCCCCCGGCCTGCCCCCAAGCCTGAGCCC
>NZ_LGCW01000106.1:0-4764 GCF_001279365.1 Streptomyces sp. NRRL F-5755
TCGGCGGGTTGAGCAGAGTCGCGCCGCCCGCTCTGAACAGCTGGGCTGGGCGGCCGCCCTGACGGGTCGTCGTCCCGCCCGTGGGGACCAGGAAGCCCGGTGTGCCGGTCACCTTGCGGTGGAAGTTACGGGGATCCAGCGCCACGCCCCACACCGCTTCGTAGACCCTGCGCAGCTCCCCGACGGTGAACTCCTGCGGGCAGAAGGCGGTGGCGAGCGAGGAGTACTCGATCTTCGAGCGGGCCCGCTCCACGCCGTCCGCGAGGATGCGCGCGTGGTCGAAGGCGAGCGGGGCCGACTGCTCGCCCTCGCGGCCGAGGCCGCCGTCCTGCTCCAGCAGCGTCTCGACCGGGGCCCAGCGCGCGCTGTGGGCGTCGCCGCCTGCCGTCGGGGCAGGGAGGTCGGGCGCGAGCACCAGGTGGGCGACGCTGACCACGCGCATACGGGGGTCGCGCTTGGGGTCGCCGTACGTGGCGAGCTGTTCCAGATGCGCACCGTACGGCGGCGGCGGACCCGCCGGGCAGTGCGCGTGCAGTCCGGTCTCCTCGGCGAGTTCCCGGGCGGCGGCCGCCTCCAGGTCCTCGTCGGCCCGTACGAACCCGCCCGGCAGCGCCCAGCGCCCCTGGAACGGCGGCTCGCCCCGGCGCACGGCCAACGCGCACAGCGCGTGCCTGCGCACGGTGAGCACCACCAGATCGACGGTGACGGCGAACGGGGGGAAGGCCGACGGATCGTAGGGAGGCATGGCGCGATCATAGTCGTCCGCCTGACGATAATCAGGCCCCGGCGCACCTCACGCCCCCAGTTGCAAGCCATTCGCGGCCTCCTCCACCAGCCCCAGGCCGAGCCTGCTGATCCGTACGGCGAACGGCTGCCCGGCGACGCTGAGCCCGGTGAACTGCATGGCACCGAGCGGAGCTCCGCCCACCGGCCGGACCGCCACGGTCCCCGCGGGCACGTCGGGGCGCACTCCGGCCAGAGCGGTCAGCGCATGCACCGCGCCCGCGGCGGCCACGGCCGCCGGGTGGCAGGCGGCGGGGTGCGGTACGGGGGCTCCGTCGCGGGTGCGCTGTTCACCCGCGTACATCTCCGGGAGCCGGTAGTCGAAGCTCTGCGCCGCGTCGAGGAGCCCGCGGACCAGGGAGCCGGCCTCCTTCTCGTGACCGGCGGTGGCGAGGCCGACGGCGGCGACGGCCGTCTCGTGGATCCGCACGGCACCGCTGCGGTGGCCGAACGGGTTGTAGCCGCTCTCCTTGGCCCCGAGCCCCCGCAGCCCCCAGCCCGAGTCCATGGCCGGGCTGCCCAGCAGCCGGGCGAGCCGTTCCGTACGCACCGGATCGAGCAGGCCCACGGCCGACCGGCCGCCGCCGAGCAGGCCGGTGTCCAGGAGGTGGGCCGCGGTGGAACCGAGGTGCGGCAGCAGACGCCCGCCGGATGTGCGCAGCGCGGCCGGGCTGCCCCCGCTGCGGCTCTCCACCCAGAACTCCTCCCGGAACCTGGCCCGCAGGCCCGCCGCCCACTCGCGCAGCTCCGAAGCGCCGGGTCTCCCGTAGCTGTCGAGGAGGTCGGCTCCGAGGAGCGCGGCCCGGTGCGCGTGTGCCTGTGTGGCGCAGCGGTACGGCCCTCCGGGAGCGGGGTCGGGGACGTAGCCGCTGCCTCCGCTCAGGGCTCCGTCACCCGACACGTCCCCGTCGTCGACGGTGGCGTGCAGCCATCTCAGGCAGCGCTCCGCCGCCGGGAGCAACTGCTCGGTCTCGCGCTCGGGCAGTCCCCAGCGGCGGGCTTCGGCGAGGACCGTGGGGAACAGCAGCGTCGCCTCGACGCCCGTACAGCTGGGTGGTGCGTACGGTCCCGCGTCCCGCAGGCCGCCTGGAATTCGGCCGGAATCCGCCCCTGGCCCGTCGAGTTGGAGGCGTGCGAGCGTGCGCAGGGTGTGCCCCGCGAGCCGGGTTCCCAAAGGCAGCAACATGCGGGCTGCCCAGAGCGCCTCGGCCGGCGAGAGGCCGCAGCGCCATGGGACTCCGCCCGCGAGGTACATGTCCGTGGGGGCGCTGGGGCCGCGCATCAGCAGCCCGTGCAGATCGTCGAGGCAGGTGGCCAGCAGTGCGTCGGCCCGTGGGTCGTCGCACTGGAGCCGCGCCGCCGACCAGGGGCGAGGCGGCTGCTCACCGCCGCGCGTGGCCGGGAGCGGCGGGACCGGCCCGCCGGCGGGAGTGCCCGCGGTCGCGTGCTCCAGCCGGACGCGTACCTCGATGGTGTGGTGACCGCCGGGCGGCAGGTCCAGTTCCCAGCACAGCAGCCCGGCCGAGGCCATGACGTCGGAGGGCGCCGGGGTGGCGGCGACCACCGCGTGTGCGCCCGCGGCGGACCACCGCAGTCCCGAGCCGTGGACGCTGGCGGGCAGTTCGGGGCCCGCGACGCCGACGGCGATCGCGCCCAGCTCGGCGAGGTCCGTGCCCAGCCGCAGCTCCACGGGCAGCCGCACCCGGCGTGGTGCGCTGCTGTGGAACGTGATCCGCTCGACGCCGTCGGCACTCCGCAGCCGTTCGAAACGGACCTCCGGGTCCGGGCCGCGGTCGACGGCCGTACGGACCGTACCGACGAACCGCGCGCGGTCCGAGGCCACCAATCTCCCCTGTACCACGACGGGTTCGGCGCCGCCCGCGCGCAGCTCGCACCGGGACAGGACGCGGCGCCCGACGCGGTAGAAGCCGTCCGTGCCCCGGCCGGTGAGCTGGCCCCGCTCGGAGGAGATGGCCAGGGCCGGCAGGGCGACGCAGATCAGGGTCCCGTGGACGGGCTGCGGTTCCGGGGGCCGGGGCGGCACCTTGGACCGGTGATCTCCGGGTGCCCGGCGGGCCGGCTGAGTGGTGGGGACCATGCCTGACACTCTCTGCGCTCCCTGCTGGGGTCTGGGCTCCAAACGGACTGCGCCACAGAGGTGAACGGCGCGGCCGGCGCCCAGGTCACGCCGGCACCGCGGCGCCGGCGGGCTCACGGCCGGCTCCGGTCACCGTTGCGGCTCGTACGGCGCCCGGTCCGGCCGGTGCCCCTACGGGAGGGCGGACGCGTACCGCCGCGCGGTCCACCGGGACGGTCGGCGCCACCACAACGGCCGCTCCCTCCGGGGCGACCGCTCCCGCCGAAGCCTTCCGTCACAGCGGGGCGCTCCGGTCCGACGTCGCGGCCGGCCTCACCCGACCGGGCCACCTCGGGCCGGGCCTCGGGCGCCTGAGCGGGGCCGTCCATAACCACCGGTACGGAGTTACTGTCGGACGCCAGTGCGACCTTCCCTACAGGCGCCGCGTCTGCTCGGGCAGCGCGCTCCGCCTGCTCCTCCCGAAGGCAGCGTCGCAGCGTCTCCGGATCCAGCCCCTGGTTGATGCCGCTGTGCAGCAACTGGGCGAAGAGGCATTCGGGGTCGAAAGTCAGGGCCCTGCCGAGCGCCACGCGGGCGGACGGCTGGTCACCCGTGGCCCAGGCGACCCAGCCCGCCAGTGACAGGGGGGCCACGGCGTACTCGGCGTAGCCGCCCACGCAGCGGCGGGACAGTGCCTGCCACAGACGCAGTGCGGGTTCGGCGTCCAGCCCCTCCATCCACTCCGCCGCACGGTCACGGGCGATGCGGTCCTGAAGTCCGACGATGAGGCGGGCCGCCTCGCTGTCGGTCAGGAGCGCGTCGTCACAGGCGTCCCTGGCCCGCCGGCTGCCCGTGGGCGGGTCGTCCCGGAACCGGCGGATCATCTCCTGTGCGTGCACCAAGGTCTCCGCCCGTACGCACGCCGCCGTGCCCTCCTGGAGCATGCGCGGGACGAGCCGGTGCGCCACGGCGTCCAACGCGGACGTCTGTGCCACCGCGCGGGGGCCCGTACGTGCGGTGAGCCGGGACTCCATCTCCCGCAGCGAGCCCCGAACTTGGATGCCCGCGTAGGCAGCGGCGGCGGCCATCACCGACGTACCCGGCGGGGTCAACGGTGTGCCGGTGGCGGGGCAACAGCGATCGTCGGGACAGCAGTAGGACCAGAACCGGCCGTTGGAGATGCACAGCGCGTCGAGCACCGGTACGTCCAGGGCACCGCAGGCGATCCGCAGCCGCTGCGCGAGCGGGCGGAGGCGTTCCATGACGTCCCGGCCGTTCTCGCCCTCCGCCGGTTCCCGGCAGAGGTAGGCGATGATCCCCTCGGGGCGGGAGCGCCGCTCCTCGCCGAGGCTGACGAGCGCACCGGCCAGTTGGTCGGAGACGTACGGCCACTGCGACCGGTCGGTCGGGATGCCGAGCCGGGCGCGGCTGCCGAAGCGCCCCCGTTCGCCGTGCAGTCCGACGAGCACGATGCTGTCGTCAGGGAAGAAGCCCAGGAGATACGGCAGCGCGTCGGCCAGCTCGGCCGACCCGCGCAGGGTGACCCTGGCCTCTTCGGTCCCGTCGGCCTCCCCCACCGCTCCCGCGGCTTCGCACTCGGGCGTGGACGCGGGTGGGGAAGGGGGAGCGGGCGGCGTGGGCGGGCGGGACCCGGCGGCCGGACGGGATGAGGCGGTCGGGTTGATCGATACGGGTGGGCGGGAGGGGGCGGGCCGGTCGAGCCGGCCGGATCGGCCGGTGATCCGGCCGGGCCGGCGGGCGGGCCCCCCCGGTGGGCGGGGGGGGTTGCGGGGCATCAGGTTTTTCGGCCCCCCGCCACTGGTCCTCGCGCAGCCGCGCCGTGCCGCCGGGGTCGCCGACGTGGCGGGAGAGGACGGCATCGGCCGCGGCACGCAGGTCTTCGT
>NZ_LGCW01000107.1:0-4695 GCF_001279365.1 Streptomyces sp. NRRL F-5755
ACCGCCGCTACGAACGCAAGCCCGAACACTTCCTCGCCTTCACCGCCATCGCCTCAACCCTCATCTGCCATCGACGACTCCAAATGAAATGACGTCTTACTCGCGGGATGCGGGATCTGGGAGGAAGGCTGCGCGCGTTGGGCCGACGCGCTCAGCGGCGACGTTGCAGGCGAAGCAACGCTGGAGGCTTGGCAATCGGAAACCGGCAACCGGCAAGCACAGCGTCGACGGGCAACGCCTGACGTCGTCCGCGTCAGGGCGGGAGAACGATGGTGGGAGAGCCATGAGAGGAGGCCCGCGCAGGGAGGCGGTAGACGGGCAGACCGTGGATAGACGGGGCAAGCCAGGGCTCAGGCGTCGTGGCCAGGGGCCGTAAGCCTGGACCGGAGGTACCGGAGGTACCGGAGGCCGACCAGCCGATCAACGCCGTCTGCGCCGATCAGCCCCTTACGCCACCCAGGACCATGGCGACCGCAGCCTCCGTGATCTGCGTCGGGTCTTCCGCGGCACCGAGCTCGATACGGCGAACGGCGGCGTCGACGACCCCCTGAAGCAGCATGGCGGCGAGACGCGGCTGCTCGTGACCGAGGCCGGCCAAAGCCTCCACGATCATCGCAATGAGTCCGCCGTGCGCTGCCCGGATCTTCTCCCGCGCACCGGCGTCCAGCTCACCCGCCGAGATCGCGACCACGGCCCGGTGCCGGCGGTCACCGACCAACGCGAGCTGTTGGCGGACGTAAGCCTCGATCTTGTCCTCAGGCGTCTCGACCCGGTCCATCGCCGCCTCGACCTCAGCCGCCCACACGGGGAAGTCGACAGCACACAGCTCCTCGACGACAGCCGCGCGCGAACGGAAGTACTCGTAGACGGAAGAGCGCGCGAGACCCGTGCGCTCGGCGAGGGCGGGGAAGGTCAACGCCTCGGTCCCGCCTTCGGACAGCAGGGTGCGGGCAGCGTCCAAAAGGGCGCCACGCTGCATCGTCCGGTGCTCGGCCACTGAGGCCGCTCGAATCCTGGGCACGTCACCACTGTACGGATGGCACGCCTGGCACGGCACTCCGCATCACGATGTGTCCATGCCGATACCCCCAGAACCTGGGCCGAACAACGCCACGGAGGTGAGGCGAACGCAGCAGGGAGGAGGAGGCTGCGCCGTTTCGGCAGGAGGCCGTGGCGAGAGGCCGGACGGTGGTTGTGCTGCTCCAGGCGTGTGGACGTGCGCATGGCGGGATCGGTGAGTGGGGCCGTGGGCTGGTGGCTGGCGCAATGGGGCGAGACCGACCTTGCGGAATGGACGCCGGTACTGAGGCCGCCGAGCCCGTCTCAGCGTGCGCCGAGAGCCGACCATGCGGAGGAAGCGGGCGGCGCGCTGGCGAGTGCGGTGGCAGTGCGCGGGGCTGATCGCGAGAGCCGGGTGCGATCGCCGGGCGGGGCGAGGTGCAGTGACCGGACGAACCGCGTCGCGCCCTGGAGCCGGGCAGGTCGACGGGCTCACCCGTGGAACGCGTCGGGAGCGCTCGTGGGTCACAGCCCGGCCTGCGGACGCGAGCGCGATGGTGCTCGCGTGCGGTGGCCGAGGTCGGACGCGACGTACGGACTCAGAAGACCGCGGCGAGGCGGTGGTGGAGAACGCGGAGGTGGAGGTGGCGGCGGGTGGGCGGGGGGGGAGGGAGAGAGAAAGGGCGAACGAAAGGCCACCCGAGCGGCCAGGCAAAAGTACGACTAGCGGCAAGCCCATAACCAGATGCGGGTAATCAACCCAGCCATAACCCACCTCACACCCCGGCCAGCCCATTACGGCACGGACCACACCAACCACCCCCACCATCTCTCGATCGAACGCACCCGCCCTCAACAGCACAGCCGCAAAGACACCACCGCCGAACCTCACGCCCCCAGCTCAACGCCCCACATCAGCCAGCTTCGCGCGCAGCTGCAAGACGGATTTGGTGTGGATCTGACTGACCCGGCTCTCCGTGACGCCGAGGACGTTGCCGATTTCGGCGAGCGTGAGGCCCTCGTAGTAATAGAGCGTGACGACGGTCTTCTCCCGTTCGGGAAGCGTGTTGATGGCACGGGCCAGCAGCCGCCGCAGCTCGCGGTCCTCGGCCACCTCGACCGGATTGTCGGCGGCCGTGTCCTCCAGAGTGTCCATCAGGCTCAGCCGGTCGCCCCCCTCGCCGCCGACGTGCAGCAGCTCCTCCAGGGCGACGACATTGGCCAACGACAACTGGCTGAACACCCCCTGGAGTTCCTCCAGCGCGATACCCATCTCCGACGCCACCTCGGCTTCGGACGGAGTACGCCGGAGTTTGGCCTCCAGCGTGGCGTACGCGCGCTCGACCGCCCTGGCCTTCTGCCGTACGGACCGCGGAATCCAGTCCAGCGCCCGCAGTTCGTCGATCATCGCGCCCCGGATGCGGGTGATGGCGTACGTCTCGAACTTGATCGAACGCTCGGGTTCGAACTTCTCGATGGCGTCGATGAGCCCGAAGACCCCGGAGGACACGAAGTCGGCCTGCTCGACGTTGGGCGGCAGGCCGACACTGACCCGGCCGGCGACGTACTTCACCAGGGGCGAGTAGTGCAGGATCAGCTGCTCGCGCAGCCGCCCGTCGCCCGAGGTCTTATAAGCGCGCCACAGCTCCTCCAGTGAGGTGGGCGCGGCGGGGCGCACGCTACCGCGCGCGGCGGGGGGCGCGGCCGCGCGGTCGGACCCGGAGGTGTGCTGGGGCATTCGTCGCCTTGAGCCGTTCTGCCGAAACACTGGGGAACACGTGCGTGAGGGCGGGATTACTCGTGAGCGTAGCGTGACTGCAGTGTTGCGATGCGCGATGAAGCGTCGTTCGGGAGTGCGCAGATACGTTCCGCTGCCCGCACCCCTGGGTTACAGGAGGCGGCATCGACTCCACTCACAAGGGGGTGGCAGCAGCGTTACGAGCGCCCGGCGCACGCTCCCCCGTACGCGACTTCGCCACCCGTCCGGCGTGTCGGCGGCCGACGCGCTCCGCCACCGTCCAGCGATGACGGAGCCCGTCAAGAAGCGCCACGAACGAAAGCACGGCACACCCGGATTCTACGATCGCTCCTCTCCCCCTTTCACTCGTTCGCCCCAGGTCAAGGGCCCCCTTGCCGGACTGTCGAAGCGACTGTGGGCACCCGGGCCAACTCCCAGACGGCACCACCCCTTTGAACGAACCCCAGCGACTGCAGCTCGAAGAGCTTGCCTTGCGTCACTTCCTCTGCCATTCCTGAATCCCGCGCCAGTCGCCGCAAGTCCGCACCACCCCGCGCGGGGACCGCTTCGAGTACCCGGCTCGCCACCGGGTCCAGCAGATCGCGGGCGAGCACGGGGCCGCGCTGGACGGGGGCGAGATCGCCGATGCTGCCGACCAGCTCGATGATCTCGGCGGCGTTGGTGACGACGACGGCTTCGCCCCGAAGCAATTGATGAACACCGGCCGACAGCCCGCTGGTGACCGGCCCTGGCACCCCCATGGTGAACCGGCCCAGCCCCGCCGCCCGCCGTGCGGTGACCAGCGATCCGCTGCGCAGTTCGGCCTCCACGACAACCGTTCCCCGGGTGAGGGCCGCGATAAGTCGGTTCCGCAGGATGAATCGGCTCCGGGTGGGGTGATCGCCCGGTGGCAACTCCGCGATCACCAAGCCCTGTTCCGCCACCCGCCCGATCAACTCGGTGTGTCCCCGCGGGTAGGCGTGGTCGACGCCGGAGGCGAGCACCGCGACCGTGGCTCCTTCCGCGGCCAGGGCGCCTCTGTGAGCTGCTCCGTCCACTCCGTAAGCGGCTCCGGACACCACGGTCCAGCCGCGGTCGGCCAGGCTCGCACCCAGCGTGGCCGCCATATGCGCGCCGTAGTCCGTGCAGGCCCTGGAGCCGACGACCGCCACGGATCGCAGCGCCCACAACCGTAGGTTCGCCCTTCCGCGTACCCACAGGCCGATCGGCCTGCCGTCCTCCAAGTCTTCCAACTGCTGCGGCCACTCATCGTCCCCAGGACACACGAACCGGCCGCCGAGTGCGGCGATGGCTGCGAGATCCTCGGCCGGCTTGTTCACCACATCCAGCCGGGTCGCCCGCAGGCGTAGCCCCTCGAACTTCTCCTCCGACACCCCCGTCGGCATCTCCCGCTCACCGACCAGGGACTGTACGAGGTGTACGGGCGTCGTCCGTCGTAACCAACGCCCCACCGTCTCGTCTCCGGGCTCGACGATGCGCGTCAACGCCGCGCGCGCCTTCCTCTCCTCCTCTCCCACTTCACGCATGTGCTTCCACTCCCTCGCCCGTCACCGCGCAGCCCTCATTCCCCCGCACGTCGCTGCTCCTCTCCGTTCGCGCTCCCACGCCAGTCGGGGCAGCGCTGTGTAGCCGAAAGTGGTAATTGAGTCGCGGCACGCTGCCGACCTGGTGCCTGTCGCCGACCCGCTGGTTACTCCCTTACTGGCGCTACGGCGTGGAGCATGGGGCTGCCACCCGTGCTGAGCCGGGAACGGGGCTGGCTGGCCTAGAAGCGCAGCCTGGGCAATGTAGGCGGGCCGAGTTCCTACGCCTCGAACTGTTCCTTCGCCTCCCCCCTCGCTCCCCTCCGGGCCCACCCCCGCCGCGCCTTTCCCCTCTCCTCTCCCCCTTCACGCAGTCTCTCCCACCCTCCCTGCCTGCACCGCGCAACCCTCATT
>NZ_LGCW01000108.1:0-4535 GCF_001279365.1 Streptomyces sp. NRRL F-5755
CCCCCCTCCTCCTCATCCCCATCCCCTCCGCCCCGCGCGCCGTGGCGGAGCGGGGGCATGATCCGGTGCGGCGGATGGCGCTGGCGGCGGCGCGGGACCTTCGCCGGGAAGGGGTGCCCGTTCGGGTACTCAATGTGCTGAAGCAACGGCGTACGGTGGTTGACCAGGCGGGCCTCAGTGCCCGCCAGCGCCTGGCCAACGTCTCCGGGGCCCTGACCGTCGTCACCGGAGGCGGGCGGCTGCTGGCGGCGGCCCCGGTGGTGCTGGTGGACGATCTGATGACCACCGGGGCTTCGCTGGCGGAGGCGGCGCGGGCGGTCCGGGCGGCCGGCGGGAGGGTGGTGGGCGCGGGTGTGGTGGCGGCGCCGCGGAGTGCTTTCGAAATCAACTGGAACTGACCGCCAAAATTCATCGTTGCAGGTAACAAGCGCGAAAAGGCATCCAAACGGAGCTAGTACCAGCCAGGGGGTGCCGCCACCCGCCCGAGAGAGCTATGTTCGGTTGTGAGGACTTGGCAGACGCTTTGCCTCAGATGCCGGATAGGTGCGTTTAACGGGTCTTTGCGGGGACTCTGAAACCACGGGAGTGGGGACCCTGCCCACGGGGGAGGAGGAGGTGAAAGTCGCCAAGTCCGAGGCTTCGGCACTTACCGGAGCCTGGTGCAAGAAGGAATCGCTCCGCGCGCCGAGCGGGGCGATCCGGGAACGGAGTTCTGCGTGGACATCGTCGTCAAGGGCCGCAAGACCGAGGTGCCCGAGCGGTTCCGCAAGCACGTGGCCGAGAAGCTGAAGCTGGACAAGGTCCAGAAGCTCGACGGCAAGGTGATCAGCCTGGACGTCGAGGTGTCCAAGGAGCCCAACCCCCGGCAGGCCGACCGTTCCGACCGAGTGGAGATCACGCTCCGCTCCCGAGGCCCGGTCGTACGGGCCGAGGCGGCCGCCGCCGATCCCTACGCCGCGCTCGACCTGGCCACGGCCAAGCTGGAAGCGCGGCTGCGCAAGCAGCACGACAAGCGCCACTCGCGGCGCGGCAACGGACGCATCCCGGCGAGTGACGTCGCGGTCAGCGTGCCGGACGCGGCCATGCTGGACGAGAGCGGCCGGCTGACCGTGGACGGCGAGCCGCGGGACGAGGTGCCGACGACGAAGATGGGCTCGCTGGAGGTCCAGGGCGAAGGGCCGCTGGTCGTCCGCGAGAAGACCCACTCCGCGGCGCCGATGACCCTCAACCAGGCGCTGTACGAAATGGAGTTGGTCGGCCATGACTTCTACCTCTTCGTCGATGCCGAGACCAAGCAGCCGAGTGTCGTCTACCGGCGGCACGCCTACGACTACGGCGTGATCCATCTGAACCCCGACTCGTTCGGAGGAGAGGAGCCCGGTGGCGCCGGAGGGGCGCTCGGCGGCTGACGGCCGCTGAAGTGGTGCCCCCGGCGTACGCCCGGGGGCACCATTGCGCCTGCGGGGGGCAGGAGTTGAGGCCGTATAGTGTTTGTGCCAGCCAGGGAGCTTGTGAGCACGAAATGGCGACATGCCGGGGAGACGGTTGTATGGCGTTGTTCGGGCTGGCCGCAGGGGGCTGTTGTCAACCAGCCTTACATCCAAACTCTGGCCTTCACCGGCCGAGTAGTTGACGGGAGGGAACGATGGGGGACAGCTTCGGGCCCGTGCGCGGCGGAGCGGACGACGACGGATTCGGTGTCGGCGACGATTCCGGCATGGACGCGAGCATGTCGCGCAAGGAGCCGATCAGGGTCCTGGTCGTCGACGACCACGCGCTCTTCCGCAGGGGCCTGGAGATCGTGCTCGCCCATGAAGAGGACATCCAGGTCGTCGGCGAGGCCGGGGACGGCGCCGAGGCGGTGGACAAGGCGGCCGACCTGCTGCCCGACATCGTGCTGATGGACGTACGGATGCCCCGGCGCGGCGGCATCGAGGCGTGCACCTCCATCAAGGAGGTGGCCCCCAGCGCGAAGATCATCATGCTGACGATCAGCGACGAGGAGGCCGACCTCTACGACGCGATCAAGGCCGGGGCCACCGGCTACCTCCTCAAGGAGATCTCCACGGACGAGGTGGCCACGGCCATCCGCGCGGTCGCGGACGGTCAGTCCCAGATCAGCCCGTCGATGGCGTCCAAGCTGCTGACCGAGTTCAAGTCGATGATCCAGCGCACGGACGAGCGGCGCCTCGTGCCGGCGCCCCGGCTCACCGACCGTGAGCTGGAGGTCCTCAAGCTGGTGGCCACGGGCATGAACAACCGGGACATCGCCAAGGAACTCTTCATCTCCGAGAACACCGTCAAGAACCACGTCCGCAACATCCTGGAGAAGCTCCAGCTGCACTCCCGGATGGAAGCGGTGGTGTACGCGATGCGGGAGAAGATCCTGGAGATCCGCTGAGCGGACACTGGCTGGCCGGATCGCTCGGCGACCCCCTGGGCAGCGGCCCCCTGAGCAGCGGATCACTCGGTGGAAGCCATGGCAGCGGGCCCTTCGGCGGGGCCCCTATGGCAGCGGGCCGCTCAGTGGCACCCCGGCCGTGAACTGCCTCAGCACGTTTCTCAGCGGCTGACTGCTGAGCGGATCTCTCCGCACCGGCACCCCGGGCAGCGGCTGGCACCCTCCGCAGCTCACCCCTGAGCAGCTCCCTCCTTGGCAACCGCCTGTCTCAGGGCCTCGGCCCCTTCCGCCCTACCCCCCCACATCCACTCATTCAGGTGACACAAACGCCGCCCCACCCTCCCCTCCTCACACCTCCGAAAGCTCCCCCACCAACCCCGCCCTCAGCTTGGCGTCGTCGCAGCGCTCGATCCGTACGGTGTCGCAGCCGACCCACCGGGCGGCCTCCGTCAGCGCCTGGGCCATCGGGCGTACGGCCTTGGCGTCGCGCATCGACACTTGGCGGGCGATGAGCGTGCTGCCCTCGCGGGCCGGGTCCACCCGCCCGGCGAGCCGGCCGCCGGTCAGCAGTGGCATCGCGAAATAGCCGTGTATCCGCTTGGCGCGCGGGACGTACGCCTCCAGGCGGTGGGTGAAGTCGAAGATCCGGGCCGTACGCGGGCGGTCCCAGATGAGCGAGTCGAAGGGCGAGAGCAGGGTCGTACGGTGCCGGCCGCGCGGCGCGTCGGCCAGGGCGGCGGGGTCCGCCCAGGCGGGCCTGCCCCAGCCCGCGACCTCGACCGGGACCAGGCCGGAGTCTGCGATGACGGAGTCCACCTGGTCGTTCTTGAGGCGGTGGTAGTCGGCGAGGTCCGCGCGGGTGGCCACGCCCAGCGCGGCACCGGCCTGGGCGACCAGGCGGCGTATGCACTCGGCGTCGTCCAGATCGTCGTGCAGCAGGTCGTCGGGGATGGCGCGCTCGGCGAGGTCGTACACCCGCTTCCAGCCGCGGCGCTCGGTGCACACCACCTCGCCGGTGTCCAGCAGCCACTCCACCGCGATCTTGGTCTCGGACCAGTCCCACCATTCGCCGCCCTTGCGGCCCCCGCCCAGGTCGGAGGTGGTCAGCGGGCCGTCGGCCTTGAGCCGGTCCAGTACGGCGGCGCAGGAGCCCTCGCGGTCCTCCATCAGGTGCCAGCGGTGCCCCTTGGCGCGCATCGCCCGGCGGCGGAAGGCGAAATGCGGCCACTCCTCGACCGGCAGGATGCAGGCGGCGTGCGACCAGTACTCGAAGCTGTGCCCGCCGGACCAGTAGGCGGACTCGACGGCGGGGCGGCCGACGGCGCCGAGCCGGGCGTACGGGATCAGCTCGTGCGAGCGGGCCAGTACCGAGATCGTGTCGAGCTGCACCGCGCCCAGCCGCCGCAGCACGCCCCGTACGCCCGCGCGGCGGTCCGGCGCGCCGAGGAAGCCCTGGGCGCGCAGGGCTATGCGCCGGGCGTCGTCGGCGGACAGGGACGTCACGGGCTTCGGCGTCGCGGACTTCGGTGTCACGGACTTGGCAGGCGTGGCAGCTGTCATGAGGCCCAGCGTAGGAGCCACCACTGACAACGGCCGGTGCCGACGGGACCGCGGACGGCCGCCCGGCCGCGCGCCCGAACTGGTCAACCGGTGTACGGGATATGGGCCGCCCCGGAGGCGGGCTCCGGACCCGGAGGGGAGCGGCGGGCCGACCCGGGCGACCTCCCGTACGGCCCCGGTGGTGCGGCCCTGACCGCGCTGCTCCGACCAGCACACCGTCGGCCTTGGCGGTCACCGCGAAGCGGTAATGGGCGCCCGCGCCCCGGCCCCCCTGGCGGGCACGTACACAACTGACAGGCACGTACACGACTGGCAGGCACGTACACGGCTGGAGCGTCGGCACTCTCGAAAGGGCGCAGGACGAACCCCTCGGTGCTCCAGGACGAACCCCTCGGTGCTCAGCGTGACGAGGCCCATACCGGGGAGTGAGCGGAGACCGGAGCGCCGGAGACGAATCCTTTCCCCGCCCCACGGACGGCGCCCCACCGGACCACCCGCCCCGCCTGCCGCAACCCCCCCCCCCCCCCCCCCCCCCCCCCCCCCCCCCCCCCCCCCCCCCCCCCCCCCGCCCCCC
>NZ_LGCW01000109.1:0-4277 GCF_001279365.1 Streptomyces sp. NRRL F-5755
CCGCCGCCCCGCCCGCCGCACCCCCGCCGCCGGAGTTCGCGCCGACGGCCGGGCAGGCGGGTGCGAGCGCGGACGGCGCTCCCGACCGTACGCAGCAGTTCACGAAGCCGGCAGAGCCCCAGGGGGCGGGCCAGGGCCACCCGCAGGACCACGCCCAGGCCGGCGGCCCGTACATGGGCACCCAGCCCCCCTCCGGCGGCGAGGGCGCACACCAGCCGCACCAGCACGCACACCAGGCGCCGCCGCCCGCGTACGCGACGGCGCACGGAGCTTCCGACGGCGGCTGGAGCGGCCCCACGCCCCCCGGCTACGGAGGCGGCTCAGGCGGCCCGGGCGACGTGTGGGGCGCCCCGGGCGCGCCCGCGCCGAAGAAGCGCCGCAACGGCGGCCTGATCGCGGCCGTGCTCGTCGCCGCGCTGGTGGCCGGCGGCATCGGCGGCGGCATCGGCTTCTGGGCCGCCAACCGCAACGACACGAACTCGACGACGGTCTCCGCCTCCGGCGACCCCGAGGCGCTCAACCGCAAGCCCACCTCCGTCTCCGGGATAGCGCAGAAGGCGCTGCCCAGCGTCGTGACGATCGAGGCGCAGGGCGCGACCGGCGAGGGCGGCACCGGCACCGGCTTCGTCTACGACAAGCAGGGCCACATCCTCACCAACAACCACGTCGTCGCGAGCGCCGCCCAGGGCGGCCGGCTGACCGCCACGTTCTCCAACGGCAAGAAGTACGACGCCGAGGTCATCGGCCGGGCCCAGGGCTACGACGTCGCCGTCATCAAGCTGAAGAACCCCTCCGACGCCAACCTGGTGCCGCTCCCGCTCGGCAAGTCCGCCAACGTCCAGGTGGGTGACGCGACGATCGCCATCGGCGCGCCCTTCGGCCTGTCCGGCACGGTCACCACCGGCATCATCAGCGCCAAGAACCGCCCGGTGGCCTCCAGCGACGGCGGCGGTGCGACCCCCTCGTACATGAGCGCCCTCCAGACGGACGCCTCCATCAACCCGGGCAACTCCGGCGGCCCCCTGATGGACGCCACCGGCAGCGTCATCGGGATCAACTCGGCCATCCAGTCCGCGGGCAACGGCGGCGGCGGTTTCGGCGGCGAGAGCCAGTCCGGCAGCATCGGCCTGGGCTTCGCCATCCCGATCGACCAGGCCAAGCGGGTCGCGGGCGACCTGATCAAGAAGGGTCAGCCGGTCTACCCGCAGATCGGCGCGCAGGTCCTGATGCGCGACACCGGCGACGGCGCGACCATCGCCAAGGAGGGCGGCGCCGACGGCTCCGCCTCGGTCACCCCGAAGGGCCCCGCCGACCAGGCCGGCCTGAAGCCCGGCGACACGATCACCAAGCTGGACAACACCATCATCGACAGCGGCCCCACCCTGATCAGCACCATCTACCAGCACAAGCCGGGCGACAAGGTGACCCTCACCTACAAGCGCGACGGCAAGGAGCACACCACCCAGGTGACCCTGGGCCAACGCACGGGCGACAAGTGACGCGCTAGTCTGATCCCCGCGCCACCGTCCTCCGGCGGCGCGGGGAGGCTTGCCCGAGCGGCCTAAGGGAACAGTCTTGAAAACTGTCGTGGCGGCAACGCCACCGTGGGTTCAAATCCCACAGCCTCCGCATGAAGACGGCCCCTGACCAGTAAGTTTGGTCGGGGGCCGCTCGCTTTTCCGCCGCCTCCTGAGACTCGTCATTCCCCGCTGTTCCCCGTCCGGCCGAGCACGGCAGGGGCACGACGTCTTGGCGGGATGGGGCAACCGTTCATCTCCCCACCACGGTGGTGCGCTTAGCGGAGCGCCCATGACGGGCTCGACCCCATCGCGGCAGCAACTGCTTCCCCCCGGCCACGCCTTGGCGTTGGTCCGCTCACACTGGCGCGTGTGTGACGGTGCCGGTACGGCGACTGCCCCGCGGCCGTTGCGGTCGGCAGTGCTCCGCCTCGTAGGTCGAAGGGGCGCGAACCTCGTAGGTGGCCCCGTGAAAGAAAATCTGCAGGGGCATGCGACCTGATCGGCCCTGTTCGCCAACCCCTCACGAGGCTTCGTTTTTCGCCTGCTCAAAGTGAGTACGCGGAGGCTTTCACTGATGCATCATCACACCATGCTTGCGAGTCTTCTTCCCGGGTTCCGACATCTCAGAACCCCATTCGCTACTGGTGTCCTCTGCGCGTTGCAAATCTGGATACTCTTTGGAGAGGAAATACCTCAACGGAACGCAGCTTCGGGACTAATTCTGCGCCTGTATGAGCTCGGCGACCTAGCTGGGCGGCCCGTCATCGTGTCTTTCATTGCCTTCGCGCTGTATCTGATGGGTGACATCTTAAAGCTTCCGGCAGTCTATGTAGCTGCGTGGTCCTCTAAGTGCAAGGATGTCCGCTGGCTACCCCAGTCAGTTCGCCGGTGGCTGTTCATCCGCCTATCGCCCGTAACGCCAGGAAACATCCATTTACTGCACGAGTTGGCGATTCGGAGGCGCGGGGACAGGGGAACCTATCCGGGTGATTGGATTGACAATATCCTGAAAGAGATGCCAGAGATTAGGATGCGTCTTATTGTGAACCGATTGGACGTCTACATGGAGCACGATCGCCTCGGCTCGGAAGCTGAGTTCCGGGTTAATATCGCCATCTATTCTGTCACGCTGTGGATCATGCTGGCGGTAACCTGGTCTCCTTGTCTTCTGTTTGGGTTCGTCATCTCGGGAGCGCTATACCTGAACGGTGTAAGAGCCCTTCAGCAGGCAAACAGTGTTCTTGTGCAGGCGCTTGTGTCAGGAATCGTGGAATCGCGCGTTGCGGAAGGAGTGTATCTCCAGCCATCGAACCCACACGGCGAGTAAACCTATGCGAATACTTCCAGTCGCGTCGCTAGATTATCGACCTTCTGCGGTCGATCTCATGGTCAAATGGAGGCTTCTCGGGGGAGCGGTCCTCAAGAGGCAGAATGCGCGAAAGCCGTAGATCTGCGAGTTCTTCATCCCGAATAGCGTCCGGTACCGGCCCGTTGCACTGGTAAGCCGCGTTCGAGCGCCGGAGATCCGGCGTTTGCAGTTTGCTATGCCCGTCTCGTCCCAGTCCTCAGGTCGGAATCGAGAAGCCTTCGGGCGATGTGCCCTCGACAAAAAGCATTCCCACTCGAACCTTGCCCTCTCGTATCGCCCGGGCGCGCCGGTACTCCGGGGAGTCGTACCACTTGCGCGCCCGATCCAGGTCGGGGAACTCGATGACTACGAACCGGGAGGCATCCCAGGTGCCTTCGACGGGCTCGGGTGTAGGGCCGGCGATCAGGTAGCGGCCGCCGTGGCCGAGGACGGACTCCTGAGCCACGGTTGCGTAGGCCAGGCCAGCCTCCTCGTCGATTACATCGACATTGACAATGACGTAAGCGGGCTTGAGTTCCCCCGTGGGATACGGCGCGTACGGGATGACCCTGCCAGAGATGCGGGAGGCTTACCGGACGAATCCGGGCACTGGTTCCAGCGGACCGGCTCACGGACGGTAAACGCACGCCGCCAGCGGCGCGTATATCTTCCAGCCCAGGGTTTCGTACAGGGCGCGGCCGGCGTCGTGGCGCCGAGGATGCTGAGGGTTTGCATGACGTGGAGCGGCCCAGGCCGCGGCGGCGGTGGGGTGGTTCGGTGGTGAACTGGTCGATGATTGCGGCGTGGCCTTAGAGGGCCATCTGTCCCTTGGCGGCGAGTTCGCCCGCGGGGCCGGTGATGTTTACGTGTGTGACGCCTTCGTGGGTTTCGAGGGCGGTGGTGTAGCCGTCGAGGGGCGCCGGGGGTGTGAGGGCGAGTTCGGTGGCCACCAGGTAGCCGGTTTCTTCGTGGGCCACCATCCAGCTCTGGGGAAGCCTGGGTGCGATGGTGTCCGGGCCCTCCGGGGCCTTGAGCCAGGTGTGGGGGACGGCTACGGTGGCGGCTGCCGCGCGTATCGAGGGCTCGTCGGGAATGGTGAGTATGTGGCGGCCCGCCTCGACGTAGAGGCCCCAGGGCGCTTCGATCGGCCGGGGCGTGTGGCGTGAGACGGCCCAGCCGGCCACCCAGGTCCTGATGAGCTCCGAAGACATCGCGTCACCGCCGCCCCGCCGAAGCGATCGTCGCCCGCGCCTCCCGCTCGCTCAGCCCCGTGTGCAGGGCCGCCGTGGTGAGCGCTGTGGCCATCTCCTGGCCCAGGCCCGATTCGTGGGCGCGGCAGGCGGCCCAGAAGAGGCGGGCGTTGCGTTGGCCGTTCGGGGCGGTGCGGACGAAGCGGAGGAGGGCGGGGG